>JBFFNJ010000018.1:0-17535 GCA_041563215.1 Candidatus Deferrimicrobia bacterium
CAACTTCGTATGGCACGTTTGCCTTTGAAATTGAGCGAAATGGTATTATAGTATCTTCATCTCAGCATTCGTGTGATGGATTGATTCCACACATTTACAATCAATAAGGAGGGTGAAATGGCCATAAAAGTGGGTATTAACGGTTTCGGAAGGATCGGAAGGTCATTTTTGAGAATTGCAACGAAGCACAAAAATATCAACGTTGTCGCCGTGAACGACCTCACCGACGCGAAGACCCTCGCCCACCTGTTCAAGTACGATTCCGTGCACGGAACATTTCCGGGCAAAGTAAGCTTCAAGGGTGATTCCCTCGTGGTAAACGGGAAACCGGTCAAGGTGTTCTCGGAAAAGGACCCGGAAAAGCTTCCCTGGAAGAAGCTCGGCGTAAGTGTCGTCCTCGAAGCCACGGGAATTTTCCGCGACCAGCAGGGTGCGGGAAAGCACCTGAAGGCAGGGGCGAAAAGGGTGATCATATCGGCGCCGGCAAAAGACCCGGACATCACGATCGTCCTCGGGGTCAACGATGACCAGTTTGACCCGAAGAAGCACAGGATCATCTCGAACGCGTCGTGCACGACCAATTGCCTTGCCCCCGTGGTCAAAGTGATCAACGACACATTCGGGATCGAGCGCGGTCTCATGACCACCATCCACGCCTACACGAATGACCAGAGGATACTCGATCTCCCCCACAAGGACCTGAGGAGGGCGCGCGCCGCCGCCCTTTCAATGATCCCCACCACGACGGGAGCCGCAACGGCTGTCACGCTGGTGATACCCGAACTCGCCGGCAAGCTCGACGGCATGGCAATGAGGGTCCCCACGCCGAACGTCTCCGTCGTAGACTTCACGGCGCAGGTAAAAAAGAAGGCCACGGCCGAGAAGGTAAACGGCGCCATGAAAAAAGCCGCCCGGGGAAAAATGAGAAAAATCCTGAAATACAGCGACGAACCGCTCGTCTCAACCGATTTCAACCACACACCCTATTCGAGCATCGTCGATGCGCCCTCCACGAATGTCGTGGATGGGAACCTGGTAAAGGTGCTCGCATGGTACGATAACGAGTGGGGTTACGCAGCCCGGTGCGTCGACCTGGTCGAGCTCGTAGGAAGATGAGGGAAGGGACGGCATGAGAAGACCCGTAATCGCCGGAAACTGGAAGATGAACAAAACCACCGGGGAGGCAGTCGCTTTCGTCAGAGAGCTGGTACCGAAGGTTGCAGGCGTCGGAGAGGTGGACATTGTGCTGGCACCCCCCTACACGTCGCTTGCCTCCCTCACCGCGGAACTTGCGGGAACGGGCATAAAGATGGCCGCACAGAACCTGCACTTTGCCGACAGCGGGGCATACACGGGCGAGGTTTCCGCCGGAATGCTTCTCGACCTCGGGGTTACCCATGTGATCATCGGCCACTCCGAGAGGAGGCAGTACTTCGGCGAAGAGGACGACACGGTGAACCTGAAAGCAAAAGCGGCTATCGCAAAGGGCCTCGTCCCCATCGTCTGCGTTGGAGAAACCCTGGAGGAGAGGGAAAAGGGCGAAACGAAGAATGTGGTCCGGATACAGGTGGAGGGAGGTCTCAGGGATGTCTCTTTTCCCGATCCTTCCTCCCTCGTCATCGCCTATGAGCCGGTCTGGGCGATCGGGACGGGGAAAACCGCCACGCCGGACCAGGCGCAGGAAGTCCACGCGTTCATACGGGGGCTCCTCGTGAACCTCTTCGGTGACGCAGCGGCCAGGAGCATCCGGATCCTCTACGGGGGTTCCGTGACGCCGGACAACATAAAATCGCTCATGGCGGAAGCCGATATAGACGGCGGCCTCGTCGGCGGGGCAAGTCTTGCCCCCGCGTCATTCGAAAAACTGGTAAAATTCTACGTGTAAGGGAGGTTTGTAAAAACAGATGTACACGTTCCTGATAGTCGTTCACGTGATCGTTTCGATCGTCCTGATCGCCGTGGTCCTGATGCAGACCGGAAAAGGCGCCGAAATAGGCGCCGTGTTCGGCGGTTCTTCATCCCAGACGATCTTCGGACCCACAGGCCCGGCAGGGGCGCTCGGCAAGATAACCGCCGGGGCTGCGATCATATTCATGCTGACCTCGCTCATCCTGGCATACATGAGCGGTACAGCCCCCAAAAAGACGTTGATGGAGGACGTGCCCGCACAGACGGAGACGGCACCTCCCGTCAGCGTCCCGCCACCGCCCCAGTCACTTCCCGGTCCGGTGGAAGCGCCTGCGCCACCCCCCTCGAAATAGGGGGGCAAACGTTTCGGAAGCCGTTCAGCCCCTCCGGGGTATTTCCTGCTCTTCACGGAAATCTTTCCGCACCTTGACGGTGAGGGCGTGGGCCAGCCGTATCGGTTCGGGAATCCTGTACCTTCCCGTTGCAGAGAGAGCCACAGCGACTGCCGACTCGACATCGGCAAGGTGTCCGGGAGAGATGAACATGGGCTTTTTTCCGTCTCTCGTCCGAACGGCGGCACCCACCTTCTCCTCCCGGTGATAGAGGAAGGTATACGCCCCCTTTTCCCGCGAGGGCTCCTCGTATTCCCCCACGAGCCGCTTCTTGGCACAGCCGATTGCGGGCAGGCCGGAGACGACGCCTATGTGTGAGGCGATGCCAAATCTGCGGGGGTGTGCCGTGCCATGGCCGTCGACGAGAAAAAGGTCCACGGGGACGGTGAGAAGAGCGACCGTTTTCAGGATGGAAGGGGCCTCCCTGAAGGCGAGGTAACCCGGTATGTAGGGAAAATCCGTCTCGTGGACGCTGAATTTTTCCTCCAGCAACTCGAGCCCCGGATACGAGAGGACCGCTGCGGTGGCGAATATCACGCTCCTGTCCCCGAGGTAGGAGACATCGACGCCGCAGACCGTCCTGATCCTATCGCGGTGAAGCGGCACCAGTCTGAGGGATTTTCTCAACCGTTCCTGAATCTCGCGGGCTTCCTCGATTCGGCGGGATCTCATTGCAACAAACAAAAGCCCCGGTGCTGCCGGGGCTTTTCTCGGTTTATTTTCTAAAACCTCAGTCTGCTTTCACTACATTGACGGCCTGAGGGCCTTTCGGTCCCTCTGAAATTTCAAACTCAACTTCATCCCCCTCCTTGAGGGTCTTGAAGCCTTCTGTCTTGATTGCGGAGAAGTGGACGAAAACATCCGGCCCGTCTTCCTGCTCGATGAACCCATACCCCTTGGTATCGTTGAACCACTTAACACGACCTTTTGCCACCTTGTCATTCCTCCTTTTAAGGGTGTTCCATCGCCCGTGGCATGCATCATACCGTGCGCGAATAGAGGAATCCTATCACGCACGAAAAAAGCGTGTCAAGGAAAATGGGAACGGGACGAAACAATTGAGCCATGCCCGTTTTAACCGGGGCAGAACCGGCAGAAAGTGGGGATACACCGGGAAAGGGCCCCTCACCCGCATTATTGAAGAACGGCCCGTCACGCGTCCTTGGAAAAAATACAAGATAAGAGCATCAGATAGCAGGGGGGCCGGTTTTACTCTGATTTCACATGTCTGTAGATGTAGTAGATGATCCCCGCCAGGATTATGAGGCCGATCAGGAGATCGAAGCGGTGGAAGTATTCTCTTAACACAGGCCAGTTTTCTCCGAGTTTGAGCCCGATGTAGGCGAGTCCGAGGCACCAGGGGAAGGAGCCGAGGAGGGTGTAGATGGAAAATTTCGGTATGTTCATGCTCGACACCCCTGCGGGAAATGCGATGAAGGTCCTGATAACCGGGAGGAGCCTGGCGAAAAATATCGTTATCTCACCATAATTGGTGAACCAGCGGTCGGCGGTTTCGAGATCTTTCTTGCTTATGAGGACGTACTTGCCATACTTTTCAATAAGGGGCCTGCCGCCATATTTCCCCAGGTAGTATGCGGGTATCGACCCGACGAGGCACCCTATCGTCCCCGCAAGGGAGACCTCGAGGAGCGTAAAGCGCCCCTGCGAAACCAGGAAGCCGGAAAACGGCATGATAACCTCAGACGGCAGAGGGATGCAGGCGCTTTCAATCCCCATGAGCAGTACGATACCCGGCAGCCCGAGAGTGGAGATGACGGCAATGACGAAAAGGCTAAGTATTTCAAGAATTCTGTATACCAAAGCGGTTGCTGACGCTCCCTGTTCATATTTCACGAGATGATATACACTCATCGACTGAAAGTCGATATAAATTTAGGTTGAAATTATGGTCAGGTAAAGATATGGAGGAGCTTCTTGTGGTACCGCTCCTCTAGATCCGCCGTCTTTGCCAGGTATCCTGCAATCTTCTTGAAACCCGACGGCTCGTAGTTCTCGCTCAGCTCCCTGAACGAGGAGGCAACCTCGCTCCAGCTCGAAGCGATCCGGGACATATCGTCGACCAGCCCGGACGTGAAAAAGTTCTTCGTCCTACGAGCGGCAGAGATCAGAAACCCGGTGTACATGTTCCGGAAAAACCCGCCCCCCGTTCCTCTCTTCTCGATAACCTGATAGGCGAAGCGCGCCGCAAAATCGGGGGTCTCGCTCTTTTCATGCCACCCCGGCAGATCGAGGATTGCCCTGAGCATTCCGGGAAGTCCCGTCATCGGGTCTTCCGGAAAAAGCATCTTCTTTGAACAGTTTACCGCCGCCTGGACGAACCCCTCTTTCCCGGGCATCACCGGTGTGCCCGTGATGACCGCGGAACAGTGGGGCACGGCAAAAGGCGGAATCGTCGATTCCCTGGCCACCTTGAGGGAGGAAACGGGTATCTCCATGAGGGCCGGAAATTCCGAGTCGGAGATATAGGCGACCCCGTCGGGACCATAGCCGGCAAGGACCACCCGGTGACCGGAAAAATGGGTGCCGCTCGAAAAATAATCGAGGAATTTTATATCCGTGTTGATCAGAACGGGGTTTCCCGTATCAAGGCTCCTCCTGGAGAAATCCCAGGCATCCTCACCGTTCTCCGCAAGGTCCTGCTCAAATGTGAGGCCGAGGCGACGGGCGAGGACCTCCTCGAGGTCCAAAGACCTCCCATGGATGGTGATATAGGGGGGCACACCCTGGTTTTCCACGTAGATGAAGCTCAGCCCTTCCCCGAGGCCGAAGAGCAGCTCTTCGGGATAGTCCTCACCGAGAAACCGTATCAGGTTGCGCATCGCCGTTGAGCCGCAGTGAATTCCTGCGCGGTGCACGTAGCCGGGAACCAGTCTCATACTCCCCCCGAAGCGATGTTTTCCCTATGATACCAAATATCGAGGGCCACTCGACGAGGGAAGTGAAACAGGATACAATTCTCTCCCAGAGAGGGAAAAAAGGAGACGGCAAGGGACATTGGAAAGCGAAGAGGGATACAAAGGGTTCTGGGATCTGCTCGACGATGCCAGGGGAGTCCTCGTGCAGATAACCTTCGCCGTTTTGATCTTCTCCGTCATATCCTACCTTCTGTCGGAGAGAATCCTCATCATTCTTCTGAAGTTTTTACAGATCCAGCCCGTCTCGTACGCCCCCCAGGAGGCGATTCTCTCCGTGCTGAAGCTCTCCCTGTACAGCGGCATCGTGCTCTCATTTCCCGTTGTCTCCGCAATTGCGCTGCGATTCATCGTGAGAAAGATACACCCGGGCTACCTGAAGTGGGTACCCGTTTTCATCGGCGCATCGCTGGTGCTCTTTGCCGCAGGAATCGCCCTCTGCTACTATATCCTCCTCCCCGCAGGGATCGGATTTCTCCTTTCCTTTGGAACCGATAAGATGGAACCGAACTTATCTATCGGGAACTATGTCGATTTCTGCTCATTCTTTCTCATTGCCACCGGCCTTGCTCATCAGGCGCCCCTGATGTCGTACCTGCTTGCCAGGGCGGGTCTGCTTTCGCCCGACTACTTCAGGGGAAAACATCGCTACGCCGTCCTCATCTGCTTCATCCTGGCGGCGCTGGTGACGCCCACGCCGGACGCCTACAACATGACCCTCATGGTGATACCCCTCCTCCTGCTGTATTTCGTCTCCGTGCTCGTTGTTTTGGTGGCATGGAAAAAATAGTCGATTTCCCGTTGAAAATGTACGATAAATAAATACAATTGCCACTATGGCGAAAAAAGACGGAAAAATACAGCTCGGGCCGGCGAGGATTCTCCCGCTCGGGTTCCTCATGATGATCGGGGTCGGAACCATTCTCCTCTCCCTTCCCCTGTCCTCGTCATCGGGGAAGGCCATCCCCATCGTGGATGCCCTGTTCACGGCCACGTCCGGCGTCTGCGTCACGGGGCTCATCACCAAGAACACAGCCGTCGATTTTTCCCTCTTCGGGAAAATCGTCATCCTCATCCTGATCCAGGCGGGGGGGCTGGGATACATGACCCTTTCCACGATAATCGCCCTCTTGATCGGAAAGAGGATATCCCTCCAGGACAGGCTCCTCATAGCCGAGGCATACAACGTCCTCTCCCTGGGGGGGCTCGTGCGGTTCACCAAGACCATATTCAAGATTACCATCGCCATGGAGTTTCTCGGGGCATTCGTCCTCTTTTCCCGCTGGCTGACCGAGATGGACCCCAAAGACGCCCTTTTTCACGCTGTTTTTCAGTCCGTCTCGGCCTTCAACAACGCGGGTTTTTCGACTTTTTCGGACAACCTCCTCCCCTATCGGCACGATCTCACCGTGAACCTCACCATCATGATACTCGTGATCATGGGAGGAATAGGCTACATCGTGTTCAGCGATACCTACCGTTTCCTGACGGGACAGGTGGTAAAGCTCTCCTTCCACTCGAAAATGGTATACACCACAACGGCGATCCTGTTATGCGGGGGAACCATTGTATTCTACCTGGTTGAATCGGCCAACCCGGGATCGATCGGTGCGCTTCCCATACCGAAAAAAATACTCGCCTCCATCTTTCAGTCGGTGACCACGCGGACGGCCGGGTTCAACACCATCGATATTTCGGCGCTGACCCAGCCCACACTCTTTCTGTTCATGCTGCTGATGTTCGTCGGCGCCTCTCCCGGGGGAACGGGGGGTGGCATCAAGACCACCACCTTCGCCGTCATGTGCACGGCCCTCTGGTGCACCATACGGGGGCAGAGAGACGCCACCGCCTTCAGAAAGAAAATACCCGAGGAATCTGTGGCAAAATCATTTTTCATCGCCATGTCCGCGGTGTTCTTCCTCCTTTTCTTCACCATCGTGATCCTCGGGGTGGAAAAGACGCCCCTCATCCGGTGCCTCTTCGAAAGCGTCTCGGCCTTCGGTACCGTGGGCCTCTCCACCGGGGACGGCGGGAACCTCTCCTTTGTCGCCACCTACAGCCCGATCGGAAAATTGCTGACCACGGCCCTGATGTTCATCGGCCGGGTCGGGCCCCTCACCATCGGCGCCGCATTTATTTACAAAGGAGGAGTTACGATGTATAAATATCCTGAAGGGAAAATTCTCGTAGGGTAGAGATGAGACAGTTCGCCGTCATAGGGCTCGGAAGGTTTGGCTTCAGCGTCGCCGAGAGCCTCATCAAGAAAGGTGCCCAGGTGCTTGCGATCGACAGGGACGAAGAGAAGGTCCAAGCGATCAGCGAGATCGCAACCTATGCCGTAGCCCTCGATGCCACAGACGAAAGTGCCCTTAAATCAATAGGAATTCAAAATGTCGACGTTGCCGTCGTGAGCATCGGCGAGGACATCGAGGCGAGCGTTCTCGTGGTCATGATCCTGAAGGAAATGGGCATACGGGAGATAGTGGCAAAGGCCATAACGGACCTCCACGGGCGAATCCTGGTCAATCTCGGGGTGAACCGGGTGGTCTTCCCCGAGGGAGAGATGGGAAAGAGGCTCGCAAATTCCCTCGTCATACCGACGGTTATCGATTTCATCCAGCTGTCCGACGAATACAGCATCGTTGAAATACCCGCACCCGGCGAGTTCGAGGGCCAAACGCTCAAAGAACTTGGAATCAGGGCCCGCTTCAACATGAACGTCCTGGCCATCAGGAGGAAAGTGCCCACCCTCGATGAGGGCGGAGAAGCTTCCTATGCCGAGGAGACGATCATGGCACCGAGCGCTGACGACAAGGTAGAAGCGGGAGACATCCTGGTGGTGCTCGGAGAAAACACGAAATTCCAGAAGCTCTCGAAGCTTCTGTAAGAGGGGTTTCTCGAAGAATGGACAGCAACAACGAGAAAAAGCAGGACAGCGGCGCCGAAGAAAACAAGCCGGCGGAAAAAGAGCCGGAGAACATAGAAACCTTCCTCGATATGGCGAAGTTCTACTTCATCAACAAGAAGTACAAGGAGGCGCTGGAGAAATTCGAGCACTGCCTGTCGATTGATCCCGGCAACGAGGAGGTCTTGCTCAGCATCGGCCTGATACACGAAGTGAACAACGAGATCGAGAAGGCAAAGAACGTCTACCAGGCCATCCTGAAGAAAAACCCGGATAACAAAGCCGCCAAGGAGAAAATCAACAAGCTATCGGGCCTGTAATCCCCTCCCCTTTCTGTACGCGCGGACCGCGTTCAGGGCAAATAAATAGCCGGCAACACTCATGACGGTGGAAACGATCAGGTTTCCGGCGAGATAGATCAGCGTCGCCCTGGAAAACGTTCCCAGTTTGTCGCCCTTTTCCCACATGGCAAGGATCTTTTGCGAATCTTCGGAGAAAACCAAACCCCCGACGGTAGCGCTCACAGACCAGAAAAAAGGCGTTGTCAGGGGATTCATGATAAGGGAGCCGACGACGGCCGATGCCCTGTTGAAACGGAACAGTGACGCAAAGACAAAAGACAGGGGAATCGCTATCCCGAAGGTGGGAAAGACGCCCAAAAATACTCCGAGGGAAAATCCCGCCGCAACTTTGTGAGGGGAGTCGTTTACCCTGACCAGGCGCAGCGCGATGTACCGGACCCATCTCTGCACCTTTTCGAGAATATTGTTCCCCCGCATGGCACCGCCTGAAATTATTACATCCCCGAGGTCAGTTCAGCATTCAGCGTTCAGGGCTGCAAAACATCCGGGCCCTGTGAAACCAGTTTCGAGTTTAGAGTTTCGAGTTTCGAGTTGGGTGTTCATTCCGCAATCCGCATTACCACTCTCACTGCTTTTTGTATCCCCGATTTTCATGTTTTGCCAAACAGCTGTTCGATTATACCATCGGGGAGGGCTGCAGCATTGAATGAAACCCGCTCCAGGAAGCAACCGCCGTGGACCCGCTTCAGCTCTTCAAGGTTGTGCCGCGATGCCTCGTCCGGGGTTGCCGAAAGGTCGTTCAGTATGATTCCCCCCACCCTAATTCGTGAGCTTCTGAGCGTTTTCACGGTGAGCGCAACATGGTTCAGAACCCCGAGGCGGTTGGGGGCAACGATGATCACCGCCATGGCGAGATCCGATGCAAGGTTAAGAAACGCGTAGCCGTCCACGATCTCAACCATGATCCCCCCCGCTCCCTCAACGAGAACCACGTCCCGCCGGCCCATCTCGG
This sequence comes from Candidatus Deferrimicrobia bacterium, assembly GCA_041563215.1. Classification (GTDB taxonomy): domain Bacteria; phylum Desulfobacterota; class Deferrimicrobia; order J040; family J040; genus WVXK01. The sequence continues at coordinate 9,453 of JBFFNJ010000018.1, forward strand.
CCAGTATCCTGTCTCTTATCACCCGGGGGTCGGGGAGGCGGCCAGAGCGCCTCGCCGCGATATTCGGGCTCACCGGCTCCCCGTACCGGTAAAAGCAGATATCCTCCAGTGTGACCGAGCTGTCGCCCAGGAGGGCATGGTATCTGATAGCGTCAGGAGGCAGGAGAGTACCGTCCTTTGAGGCCGCACAACCCGACTCTATGGGCTTCACGGCGATAGCGCGGATCCCTTCACGGATGCAGGCTTCAAGGAGAAGGGACCCGACAAAGGTCTTTCCCACGGCCGTGTCCGTCCCCGTTAAGAGGAAAACGCCGCCCATCTAAGTACCCTTCACGACGTCATGTATCGCACCGAAGGTGGCTTCGCAGAGAAGATCGACCTCTTCCCCGGTGGTTGTGAGCGGGGGCATGAGGACGATCACGTCCCCCAGGGGCCGTATGATGACCCCCCTCTTGCGGGTCACGGCAGCCACCTTCTGCCCCACCTTCCACGCGGGATTAAAGGGCCTGGCGGCCTCCTTCTCCCCGACCAGCTCTATCCCCACCATCAGCCCCTTTTGCCGGACGTCGCCCACATTGCTCCAGGATGCGATTTCCCCGAGCCGCACCCGCAATTTTTCCGCAAGGGCCGTAACGTGGGATAACACGTCGTTTCTCTCGAAGAAGTCAAGGGTCGCCATCGCCGCGGCACAGCCGAGGGGATTTGCCGTGTAGGAATGACCGTGAAAAAAGGTCTTGAACTCCTCGTATCTTCCCAGAAAGGCCTCGAAGACCCTTTCCGTCGTCATCGTGGCTGCCAGAGGGAGGTATCCCCCCGTCAACCCCTTGGCCAGGGCCATGATATCCGGCACCACCCCCTCGTGCTCGACGGCAAACATTTTTCCCGTCCTCCCGAAACCCGTCGCCACCTCGTCGACGATAAGGAGGGCCCCCGTCTCCTGCGTTGCTTCCCGCATGGCCTTGAGAAACCCGTCGGGGTGGACGATCATGCCGGCTGCGCCCTGAACGACAGGCTCCATGATGAGGGCCCCGATCGTATCCCCCCCCTCGGCGAGCCTTTCCGCAATCTTCTCTGCACAGTGCATCCCGCAGGACTCCTGTTCCATCCCGTAGGGGCAGCGGTAACAGAACGGCGCCGGCATCTTCACCGTCTCGAAAAGCAGGGGCGCAAAAACTGCGTGAAAGAGGTCGATGCCCCCTGCGCTGACACTGCCGATCGTGTCCCCGTGATATGCGCCTGTCAGGGTGATAAACCTGCTCCTTATCCCCCTGCCGCCCTCTTCCCTCTGATGCCAGTACTGGTGAGCCATCTTGATCGCTATCTCCATGGCAGTCGAGCCGTTGTCCGAGTAGAAAACCCTCGACAGATCGCCGGGGGTGATATCGACCAGTTTCTCCGCAAGCACGATCGCCTGTGGGTGGGACAGGCCGAGGAACGTCGTGTGGGCCACCCTGTCTATCTGGGATTTCACCGCCTCGTCTATTTCCCTTCTTCTGTGGCCAAACAGATTGACCCAGAGAGACGACACCCCGTCAAAGTATCTATTCCCATCCACGTCTATGAGGTAGTTCCCCTCACCGCCGGCGATGATGAGCTGCTCCTGCAAGACCCAGTCGGCCATCTGCGTAAAGGGGTGCCAGATGTGCCTCCTATCGATCTCGAGCAGTTTTTCTTTCTCCATTGTTCATCCTCCGCCCAGAAATACCGTCGCTTCAATTCTTAAGGACCGGGAAATCAGTTTAGAGTTTCGCGTTGGGTGTTCATTCCGCATTCCGCATTCCGCATTCCGAATTACCATTTTTTTTTCATCGAACTTTTTTTGCCCCATCCCCGCCCAACCCTGCCATGAGCCCTGCTATCTTTTCCGCGCATCCCTCAACCTGGTCGTCCCTGTGGGCAGCGCTCAGGGTAACGCGCAGCCTCGCGGTTCCCTCGGGGACGGTGGGAGGCCTGACGCCGTAAACGAAATACCCATCCCTGAGGAGTGCCTCGGAAATTTCGAGAGTTCTCTCGTCCGACCCGATGATCACGGGGATAATGGGCGTCTCGGACTGAACGTCCACACCATGATTCGCCAGGACTGCGGTGAAACGCTTCACCTTCCCCCGGAGGGTGTCGACGATCTGCGGGTCCTCCTCCAGCATATCGAGCGCCCGTATCGTCAGGGCGGCGATCAGGGGGGGGATGGCCGTATTGAAGATCAGGGGCCGGCACCGGTTGATGAAGTAATCCCTGACAACGGCGTCACAGCAGATAAAGGCCCCGTAGGTCCCGATGGCTTTCGAGAAGGTGCCCATCTGTATGTCCACTTTGTCCGACAGGCCGAAATGGGACGCCGTTCCCCTGCCGCCACTTCCCAGAACACCCGTGGCGTGCGCGTCGTCGACGACCAGGATGGCACCATATTTTTCCTTCAGGTAACACAGGTCGGGCAGGGGGGCAATATCGCCGTCCATGCTGAAGACGCCATCGGTGATGATCAGCTTCCTCTCTCCGTCGTCCGTCGAGATGAGCTCCTCGAGGTGCCCCGGGTCGGCGTGGCGGTACACTTTTACCCTCGCCCTGCTGAGCCTGCACCCGTCGATTATGGATGCATGGTTGAGCTCGTCGGAGAAGACCGTCGTCCGGGGGGTGCCGAGGGTGGAAACGATGCCGAGGTTTGCCATGTAGCCCGATGAGAAGACGAGACCCGATTCGGTTCCCTTGAATGCAGCTATGCGCCTCTCGAGATCGCCGTGGACCTCCATGTTTCCGCAGATGAGCCGGGAGGCCCCCGACCCGATCCCCCACTTCTCGCCGATTGCGCCCAGGGAATCGATGAGTTGATCGGAGGTGGCAAACCCGAGGTAGTCATTTGAGCTGAAGTTCAGATATTTTTTGTCCCCTATGGTGATCTCGACCCGCGCCGGGCTACCGATATCCCGCAGGAATCGGTATCTGCCAAGGCTCTTGATCGATTCGAGCTCACCTTCGAGGGCAGCCCTGAAGTCATCCGCCATGGAACCCATCTCCCTTCCAGTCGAGACCGAGGTCCTCCAGCATCTTGATGTCATCCTCCATCGGCCGCCCGCGGGTGGTGAGGTAATTCCCGAGCATGGTCCCCGACGCCCCGGCAGGAAAGATCAGGCACTGCAGGTCCCGGAGATTCACCTCCCTGCCCCCGCACACGATAATTTCCTTCCTCGGGTTGACGAGCCGCATCATGGCGATGATCTTCAGGCAGGTAAAGGGATCGAGCTCTTCTTTTTCCGCGACGGGGGTTCCCGGTATCGGGTTCAAAAAATTCAGAGGAATCGAGTCGACATCCAGTTCCCTCAGGGTCATCGCCAGATCCACCCTGTCCCTGTCCGACTCGCCCAGGCCGAAAATGCCTCCACAACAGACCCACAGCCCCGCTCTCTTGGCATCCCTCACGGTCTCAACGTCCTCTTCGTAATCGTGCGTCGTGCAGACGTTCGGGAAAAAGGCCCGTGAGGTCTCCAGGTTGTGGTGGAAACTTTTCAGACCTTTTGCCTTGAAATATTCGATCGTCTCCCTCGACACGATCCCCACGCTTACACAGGTCTCGAGACCGAGTTTTTCGCTTATCTCCTCGATAGCGGCCCCGATCACCTCGATTTCTTCCCTCTTCCTGAGTCCCGCCCCTGAAGTGACGATGGAAAACTCCCTCGCACCGGCCTCTTTCGCGGCTCTCGCCCTCATGACTATTTCAGCCGTTCGCAGGAGGGGGTATTTCTCTATCTTCGATCGGGAAACCTTCGACTGTGAGCAGAAAGAGCAGTCCTCCGTGCATATACCCGATTTTGCATTGACGATCGAGCAGAGCCTCACCCTGTTGCCGATGAAGGCGCTCTTTACCCGTTCCGTCACGCCGATGAGATCGAAAAACCAATCCTTACCGACGGCTAGGACCGAGAGGGCCTCTTCAAAACCGATTCCCTTGCCATTTACCGCCTTGCTCTCGAGTGAAAGGAGAAAATCTCTCATGAATCCCCCCGTTATGGTAGATTGTTTATCGGGAACCCCCTGTTGCGGAGAGAGCTCTGCCCTATTATTATCGAAATATCTTTTCAGAAAATAGTGGCGGCTGTCAACCTTCTTTGAATTATGGGGTTGACAGACTTCTTTGCCAGGTGGGGAAAAACATGTTCGGGGAGTCGCTTTCATGAGCAGGGCCCGCAAGAAGCAGAAACAGCAGGTCGTGTCGCAGACGCTTGCCGCAATTTCGCGGTTCTCGATGATCGAAGACAAGAGCCGGGTCCTCGTTGCGCTGTCCGGCGGCAAGGACTCATCGCTCCTCGCTTACCTGCTGCGTGACATATCCACCTGGTACGGGAAGAAATTTTTCCTTTCGGCCATCAACGTGAAAACGGACATAACCTGCGGCGGGTGCGCCAGGGAAAGCAGGATAAGGGAATTTGCAAAAAACATCGACATCCCCGTTAAGATCTCCCGGATACGGATCAGGGACCGCCTGACCGAGGGACAGGAGCCCGATTGTTTCATCTGCTCCTGGAACAGGAGAAAGGCCATCTTTCAGTACGCCACCTCACACGGGTTCGGCAGGGTGGCCTTCGGCCATCACCAGGACGATTTCGTCGAAACAGCGCTCATGAACCTCTTCTACAACGGCGAGTTCGCCTCCATGGCTCCCCGGCAGGAAATGTTCGGGGGCAGGCTGACCATCATCAGGCCCCTTCTGTTCGTCCCCGAAAAAAGCATCGTCTCCCTGGTGAACATGCTCGGGTTTTCCTGGTCGCAATGCATGTGCCCCTACGGGGAGCAGTCGAAGAGGGTGTGGGTGAAGAATTTTTTGAGAGAGGCCGAAAAGGAAACAAAGGATATCAAGGCAAACATATTCAGAAGCGCCCTGGAGAAAATGCGCACCATGGAGGGGGGATTTACCCCCAAGAGAAGGCCGAACATGGAAACAACTGGAGCCGCGGGAATGAGCCTCCCCGGAGGGATGAGAGGGGCAAAGGATGGGAGGATGCGGAAATAGATGAAAGGGGAGAGACGTAAAACCCTCGATGCGATGCCGGCCGGGGGGAGGGTAACGCCGTCCACGGCAAAATGGTCCAGGGCACCGAAACGGGAGAAAACGTGAAGACCCCTCAGAATCGGAGTCTCGACATTCTCATCGTGGACGACGAAAAGGACGTGCTCGACGTCCTCAAGGAGATGATCGAACTGATCGGCCACCGTGTCACCGCGACGGTTTCCCCGAAGGAGGCGGTCGAAATCGCCGGCCGGAAAAAGTTCGACATCATCATCACGGACATCAGCATGCCCGGGCTTACCGGCTGGGACCTCCTCGCAAAGATTAAGGAAATGGGGGTCAGCGCCCCCGTTCTTCTCATCAGCGGCCGGGCCGAATCGATACCCGGAGAGAGGATAGCGGCCGAAGGTGGGGCGGGCATTCTGCCCAAACCGTTCCGCCTCGATGACCTGAGAAGCGCCATACGGGGTATCATCGAGAAAGAGGGACCGGGGTGAAAAAAACAGGGAAATGCGCACACCGCCGCGGAGGGCTCTGCTTTCGATGAAGAGGATGTACAAAAAACTCATTATATTTGACCTCGACGGTACGCTCGTCGATTCAGGCCGCGACCTTGCCGGTTCGATCAACCACACCCTCAGATACCTGGGGAGCGAACCGCTGCCTCTTACTACGATACTTTCCCGTGTGGGCAACGGTGTTTCCATTCTCATAGAGGAGGGCCTCGGGAAGGAAGGGGAGCGTCTCCTCGGAGACGCCCTGAACATCTTCCTCAGGCACTATGAGCAGCATCTCCTGGACACGACCACCGTCTACCCCGGCGTGCACGAAGCGCTGAAATACCACGAGGGGAGCTTCCGGTTCGCCCTCCTGACGAACAAACCGCTCTACCTGACAGAAATCATCCTCAGGGACCTGAGCCTCGATGCCCTGTTTAAGCCCGCCGTCGGAGGAGACTCCCCCGGGATGAAGAAGCCCGATCCCCGGGGCGTCCTCAGGATCCTCGAAGAAACGGGCACACGATCCGGGGAGGCGGTCATCGTGGGGGATTCCATCAACGACGTGCTCGCGGGGCGGGGCTCGGGTGTGGAAGTCGTCGGGGCAGGCTACGGGCTGGGCGCCAGAGACTTTTCGCTGCACCCCCCCGACCACCTCATCGATACCTTTCCCGAACTTTTCGAAATCGTCGGTCCCGTCTAGAATAAGGGCAATGCCGATACACGTTTCCGAAAAGCTGAAACCCTACCTGATCTGGCTCGCTGTCACCGTGGCCATCAAAGCGATATCCCCCTCTTTCTCCGGCTTGACGGGTAGCCTGTCCTCCCTGTTCACGGGGGTGATCCTGCTGTATACGCCCTGCATATACTACTGGTACCGGAAAGAAAAGATGGTTTTTCTCAAGGGAAAGGGGATTCTTTCCTCCCTCTGCTGGTTCCCGGCCGTCGCCGGGGCATCTATTGCCCTGTACGTGGCGTACGTGAAGCTGGGAGGCGGGCAATTTTACCCCGAGAAGTTCCACCTGCTCACAACACGCGGGTCCGTGAAGTTCTGGCTTACCTCCCTGATCGTCGTTGCCCTGCCGGAGGAGTTTTTTTTCCGGGGTTTTCTGTTCGACAGGATAGAAGGCAGCACACAGACAAAAATTATCGTAACGGCGATCCTGTTCTCGATTACCCACATCGCGATCGGATTTTCCCTGATCCGCCTTCTGACCTTTTTGCCCGGGATCTCGCTTGGATTTCTGCGTCACAAAACGGGTGAGGTCTACACCCCGGCGCTCCTGCACAACTGTTTCAACCTCGTACACTGGTTGAGCAACATTTAAAAGCAGTTTCGAGTTTAGCGTTTCGAGTTCAAAACCGGGGAAGGAGAAAGGAGAGAGCAGGTAGGTGAGAGGGGTTGTTGTACGACTTTCTCCTCTCGACTGTCTCCTATCGGTTAATCTGTTTATTGGTAATTCGGAATGAAAACAGTTTACCGTTTACCGTTTCCGGTTGAACCAGAAACGAGAAACTCTGAACGCGAAACCGGTTTCCCCGGGAAGCCGGCCACCTCACTTCAAGGCTTCGATCCCCGGAAGCCTCTTCCCTTCGAGGAGCTCCAGAAAAGCCCCGCCGCCGGTGGAGACATACGACATCCGGTGAAACATCCCCGTTTTGTGAAGGGCCGTGTCCGTATCCCCGCCCCCGACGATGGTGAGGGCATGTGAAGACGCCAGGTCATCGATGAGGCCGTAGGTTCCCCGGGAAAAGGAGTCGACCTCGAATGCCCCCATTGGACCGTTCCACACGATGGTCCCGGCATCGGCAATCGCCTCCCTGAAGAGCAGCCTCGTGGCGGGTCCCGTATCGAGGGCCATCATTTCCCCGGGTATCTCCTGGACGGTGGTGATGAAGCTTTGCGCCCTGTCGGTGAGTTCAGACGCCACCACGACGTCAACGGGGAGGAACAGCTTTACCTTTCTCCTCCGCGAATCCCTCAGCACCTTCGCCGCCACATCCACCATCTCCTGCTCGTAGATCGACTTCCCCACGGGATAGCCCATGGCCACGAAAAACGTGTTGGCCATGGCGCCGCCGATGAGCACTTTATCCACCCTTTTCAAAACGTTGTTCAACGCCTGGATCTTCCCGGATATTTTCACCCCCCCGAATATCGCCACGAGAGGCCGCACCGGGTTCTTGAGGGCCCGCCCGAAGTACTCCATTTCGTCCTGAATCAGAAAACCAGCAGCCCTCTGCTCGAAGAGCCCTGCAACGGCGCTGTTGGAGGCGTGGGCGCGGTGGGCCGTTCCGAAGGCGTCGTTTACGAAAACCTCCCCGTACGCGGCGAGCTCCTTTCCGAAATCCACGTCGTTTTTCTCCTCGCCCGGGTAGAAGCGCAGGTTCTCCAGGAGAAGCACCTCGCCCCCTTTCAGGGCGTTCACCTCCCTTCTCACCCTCTGGCCGACCACATCGCCCGGGAATCGCACCTTCGCCCGAAGAAGTTTGCCCAGCCTTGCCGCCACGGGAGCGAGGGTCAGGGCGCTGCTCGGCTTTCCCTTCGGCCTTCCGAGATGAGACATCAAGACGACGGGGCAACCAC
>JBFFNJ010000019.1:0-17296 GCA_041563215.1 Candidatus Deferrimicrobia bacterium
ATCCTGACCTCATCGTCATATCGGGCTGGCCGAAGGTAGCGGCAACCTGTTTCGATTACGGGAAGATGGATTCCCATAGCATTCAAATGACGGTAGACGATGCCGCTCTTTCTGAGGAGTTCTGTCCTCCCGATTTCAAACCATCTGAAGTAGACACCGTAGTAAACGATTCCCATGGCGTCCGTATCGCCGAATACAACTCTGGTGCGGTGGACCTCGTTCATCATTTGAGTCCCAGAAAAATGGGCATGAGATCGAAACCCCGCTCGACGAAATAGCCCGTCTTTCTTGCTTCGTCCTCAGTGTACCTTGCCGCGGAAAATTCGCTGGAGTTTTTCAGCTTGGGGTATATGACGAAAGGAACCGGCTCATTTGAATGTGTCCTTATTGCCACAGGTGTGGGGTGGTCAGGAAGGAAGAGAACCCTCAAGTCACCTTTTCCTTTCGCCCTTTCAAGAATCGGTCCTATTATGTGCCTGTCGATATCCTCGATGGCTTTTACTTTGTCCGCGGCATCGCCGTTGTGACCCGCCTCATCAGGTGCCTCTACATGAACGAGGACGAAATCCTTTTTTTCCAGTTCCTGAAGACAGTATTTTCCTTTCCCCTCAAAGTTCGTGTCGATATATCCCGTAGCCCCCGGTACTTCGACGATGTCCATGCCGAGGCAAATCCCGATACCCCGTATGAGGTCGACCGCTGCGATGATCGATCCGGCTATTCCGAACTTTTCCTCGAAGGGCGGCATCTTCGGGGCCTTTCCCTGCCCCCACAGCCAGACGGATGTTGCGCTGTTCTTTTTCTCTTCCGTGACCGACGCTTTCGGGGAGCGGTTTCTAAAAACTTCCATCGACTTTTTCATGATCTCAACTAGGACATCTGAGCCTTCACCTGATGGAAGAAAATCTTTGATAGGCTTCCCCATGATATCGTGGGGCGGAACGGTGGTAACACTCTCCCTCCCGTTTCGCCATACCATCAGATTTCTGTAGCTGACGCCGGGGAAAAATTCTACGCCCAGCCCTGCAGTCGCAACGTTCAATACTGCAAGAAGCTTCCGGGATTCTTCCGTGGATATGTGTCCTGCGGAGTAATCTACCATTGTGCCCGCAGGAATTTCCCCTTCGATGGTCACGATATTGCACCGCACTGCCACGTCGGTGGGGGAAATATCGACGCCAATCGACGCTGCCTCGAGGGGCGATCTCCCCGTGTAATACTCCTCCGGATCGTAACCGAGGATGCTTATATTCGAAACGTCGCTTCCCGGGTACATATCCTTGGAGACGATTTGAGCGAGGCCGCACACCCCGTTTTTTGCCATAAAATCCGCGTGGGGCTTTCTGGCAGCTTCGAGAGGAGTCCGGCGGCCAAGGGAATCGATCTTCCAGTCAGCCATGCCGTCACCTATGACGACCACATGTTTCATGCCCGCTCCTTAGAAACCCAGTTCTTGGATAACTTCCTTTAAAATCGGCTGCACCGAAACGGGTCCTACGGCCTGTTTAACTGCAATGTCCGGGTCCTTCAGGCCGTGACCCGTAAGGGTGATTACGAGGGTCTCACCTCCCGTGAAAAAACCTTCAGAGGACAATCTTATCACACCTGCTATGCCTGCTGCCGATGCAGGTTCGCAAAATATGCCCTCTGTTGAAGAAACCAGCCTGTAGGCATTCAATATTTCCTCGTCGGATACCATCCCGATCAGTCCCCCCGACTCATCCCTTGCAGCTATCGCCCCCTTCCAGGAGGCCGGGTTCCCTATTCTGATTGCGGTGGCTATCGTTTCCGGCTTGGCCAGTGGATGTCCCCGGACGATCGGCGCAGCGCCCTCTGCCTGAAATCCGATCATTTTCGGAAGATTGTCCACAATGCCCCTTGAGTGATACTCTTTGTATCCCTTCCAGTACGAGGTGATGTTTCCCGCATTTCCAACGGGGAGCACATGGTAGTCGGGCGATCTTCCCAGCACATCGCAAACCTCGAAAGAGGCTGTCTTTTGCCCCTCTATCCGGTAGGGGTTTAACGAGTTCACGAGCGTTATGGGATAGCTTTCCGATATCTCTCTTACGATCTCCAGGGCCTCATCGAAATTTCCCTTTACCTGAATGATCGTGGCTCCATGAATTATCGCCTGAGACAGCTTTCCATATGCTATTTTGCCCTCGGGTATGATTACGTAGGCTTTGACTTCTGCCTTCGAAGCGTATGCTGCGGCGGAGGCCGATGTGTTCCCGGTGGAGGCACATATGACAGCCGAAGCCCCCTGTTCCTTTGCCACGGAGAGCGCCATCGTCATTCCCCTGTCCTTGAACGATCCTGTCGGGTTGACTCCTTCGTATTTCAGATAGATGTCAAGATCTGCGCCTACTCTTCTCACGAGATTGTCGGCACGCAAAAGCGGTGTGTTCCCCTCACAGAGGGTAACGATATTTTCATCCAAAACTTCCGGCAAGAGCTCGCGATATCTGCGCACCACTCCTTTCCACTCCATGTATCACTCTCCCGTTACAGATTGCTCTCGATTCTGATGAGCTTTGTCTTATCGAGAACGACGTCGAGCTCATCGATCTCCTGAAGGGCTCTTTTCAGGTCTCTTTCCATTGCTTCGTGAGTAAGAATAACTATGGGAACGCCTTCCTCCATCTTCCTTACCTTTTGAATAACGGAGGATATGCTTATGTTATTTTCCCCCAGAATTCCTGATATTTTTGAGAGAACACCGGGCTTGTCGATGACGATGAACCTCAGGTAAAACTCCGAGACTACTTCATTCACATCTTTCACCTCAATCCTTCCACCATCCTTTTCGTAACCGGAGAAGGGAATGCGCTTCTTCGAGCCAGCTCTCATGTTTCTTCCAATATCGATGATATCACCCACAACGGCGCTCGCAGTCGGATCCATACCCGCTCCTCTTCCAAAAAAAAGAACCGGACCAACGAAGTCACCCGTAATGTAGACAGCGTTGTAAGCGCCTCCGACAGTGGAAAGCAGATGACCCTTCGGAATCATCGTCGGATGCACCCTGGCCTCTACCCTCTCTCCGTCCTTCTTGGCTATCGCCAGAAGCTTGATCTCGTATCCGAACTCCCCAGCGAATTTAAGGTCTATTGGCGTAATTTCTCTTATCCCCTCGACATACACGTCATTGAAATCGGGATACTTTCCCGTGGTAAGCCAGATCAGTATCGCAAGCTTGTGAGCCGAATCGATCCCATCGACATCGAGGGACGGGTCAGCTTCTGCAAGGCCCAACTTCTGGGCTTCTTTGAGCACGGCTGGAAACTCGAGGTCCTCGCGGGTCATGCGTGTGAGAATGTAATTGGAAGTTCCGTTGATGATGCCGAAGAGTTCGATCACGCTGTTACCCGCTAGACTCTCCCTCAAAGCCTTGATCACCGGGATGCCGCCCGCCACGCTTGCCTCAAAGCCGATCTCCACTGCCTCTTTTTCGACCTCCCGAATAACGGAGTCCCCCATCTCGGCAAGGAGCGCCTTGTTTGCTGTTACGATATTTTTTCCTCTCCTCGATGCTTCGACAAGGTATTCGCCCGCCGTGTCGGTTCCCCCTATGAGTTCGACGATTATGTGAATATCGGGATCATTGATCAGTTGGTATGCATCGGTTGTAAAAAGTTCATCGGGAACACCTACATCCCTCTTCCTGTTCCTGTCGATGTCTGCGACACCTGCAATCTTCACGGGGATTCCCACTTTTTTTTCTACCATGTCCCGGTTCTTCGTCAACATCCTGTAGACGCCCTCCCCCACCGTTCCCAGGCCAATTATTCCCACATTGATATCCCTCATGACACGCTACCTCTTTACCTTTTTCGCCTTTAAACCCCCATCCAGGACCTGCTTTATACCGCGCACCGCCTGTCTAATCCGGTGTTCATTCTCAACGAGCGCGAATCGAACATGGCCCTCCCCATGCTCTCCAAATCCGATGCCGGGGGATACGGCAACCCCCGCCTCCCTCACGAGAAGCTTTGAGAATTCAAGTGATCCCATTTCTAAGAACTCACCGGGAACCTTTCCCCAAACGAACATAGTCCCTTTCGGAGGCTCTATGTTCCATCCAGCCCTGTCCAATCCCTTGACGAGCGCGTCTCTTCTCTTCCGGTAGATTTCATTGATTTCCTCAACCACGCCGTACGGCCCGTTGAGGGCTATTATTGCAGCTACCTGGATGGGTTGAAACATCCCATAATCGAGATAGCTCTTGACCCTACCCAGAGCGTGGACCATAGCGCTGTTCCCCACGCAGAAACCTACCCTCCAGCCTGGCATACTATATCCCTTGGACATCGAATAGAGCTCAACGGCAACATCTTTCGCTCCCGGTACCTGCAAGATCGAGGGTGCTTTGTACCCATCGAAAGTTATGTCTGCGTAGGCAAGGTCGTGTATTATGTACATGTTGTTTTCCCTGGCGAAATCAACCAGCTTCACAAAAAACTCATAATCTACGATTTTCGTTGTCGGATTGTGGGGAAAGGATATTATCAGCATCCGGGGTCTCGGCCAGAGTGTTTTGACCGCTCTTTCCAGAAGGGTCAGAAAGTCTTCCTCTCCAGACATCACGTTGACCCTTCTCACATCGGCATTAGCAATTATCACCGAGTAGTAGTGTATGGGATAGGTGGGGTCAGGAACGAGCGCTATGTCGCCGGGCCCCATCGTTGCAAGGACCAGATGGGATAGCCCCTCTTTTGCCCCGATAGTTGCGATAGCTTCGCTGTCCGGGTCCAGTATCACGTTGAAGTGTCTCCTGTACCAATCACAGATGGCGAGTCTCAGCTTGTAGATACCCCGGGAAGCCGAGTAGCGGTGATTTTTGGGGTTTCTCACCGCCTCGACCAATTTTTTGACAATGTGATCTGGTGTTGGTATATCGGGATTGCCCATACCCAGGTCAATGATGTCCTCTCCCTCTCTCCTCAACTGCATTTTCAACTCGTTTACCACGTTGAAAACGTACGGTGGTAGTCTTTTGATCCGCGTGAATTCTTCCATTTTTTTAACCTTTTAAATAATTGAATTTAAAGTATAAATCCTAATTCAAATGAAGAAACTTGTCAATGAATGACGCATTACACGAAAGCAAAATCGATTCTTTGACCCCACATGGTTCTGACGAAGGAGCGGAGGTCTCTGTTCTCCCGGCTGACAAGTTCAGGATCCTCGGCTATTATTTCAAATGCCAGTTCCCGTGCACTCTTAAGCACACGGCTATCGCGAATGATGTTACCGAAAATAAGATCGGGAAGTCCCGACTGGCGCGTTCCTATAAACTCACCCGGCCCCCTGATGTGCAAATCCTCTTCAGCAACTTTAAAGCCGTCCGTGGTGTGCACCATCACCTCGAGGCGCCGTTTCGCATCTTCCGACTCTCTTCCTCCCACAACGAGAAAACAGTACGATTTTTTCCTGCCTCTTCCCACCCTCCCCCTTAGCTGATGAAGCTGTGAGAGGCCAAACCGTTCCGGGTGTTCAATTACCATGATATTCGCTGACGGCACGTCGATACCGACCTCGATAACCGTTGTGGATACGAGGATTGAAACGCTCCCGTTTCTGAATCCGTTTACGATCTTCTCCTTCTCCTCGCCCTTTATTTTTCCGTGGATAAGCTCAACGCCAAACTCGCTGAAAATATCCTTTTTCAGATGTCCATACATCTTCGTAGCAGCCTTTAGATCGATCTTTTCTGATTCCTCCACGAGTGGGTACACGATGAAAGCCTGGCCTTTCTTCGAGACCTCCTGCCTGATGAACTCGTAGAGTTCATCCCTCTGCCATTCATAAATGAGCCTTGTCTCCACCGGCGTCCTTCCCGGCGGCATCTCATCGATTACCGAAACATCGAGGTCCCCGTATAGAGTCATGGCAAGCGTCCTGGGTATAGGCGTCGCTGTCATGACGAGCATGTGGGGAAACTGCCCTTTGAGCCTCATTTTCAACCTCTGGTATACGCCGAAGCGATGCTGCTCATCGACGATAACTAGGGCCAGGTTGAGAAACGAAACGTCTTCCTGTAGTATGGCATGCGTTCCAACGACGATGTTTATCCTACCGGAGGCGATGCCCTCTTTTACCCGGGCTTTTTCCTTTCCCGTTACCGACGCGGTGAGCAGGCCGATGTTGAGAACCAGACCGCTTGAGAGTTCCTTGAAGTTTTTGAAGTGCTGCTCGGCAAGAATCTCGGTAGGCGCCATGACGGCAATCTGGTAACCCCTGTGCCACGCGACCATGGATGCTATCCAGGCGACAATAGTTTTGCCCGAACCTACGTCGCCCTGAAGGAGCCTTTGCATCGGCGCGTTCTTCTTCATGTCTTTTAGGATTTCGTTGACCACCTCTCTCTGAGCGCCTGTTAGCTGAAAAGGCAACCTCTTTTTGATTTCATAGACGATGTTTCTGTCCCACGAAATTTCAACCCCCTCCTCCCGGCTACCCAGATATTTCTTTCTTGCCAAGCCCAGCTGGAGCGAAAAGAACTCGTCAAAAATGATCCGCCTGTGATAGGCAGTTCTGTAGTTTCTGAACTCTTCCACGTCTATGCTGCCTTCCGGAAGATGGATGTTTATCAATGATTCGCACAGGGGTGGTAGCTCTTCCCTCGTGAGGATCGACTCGGGAAGGGGATCGATCAGAGAACCTGCATGAGTCTTCACAGCGGTCAAGATGATTTTCCTCAAAACCTTCTGATGAACACCCTCTATTTCTGAATAGACAGGTGAAATTAAACCACTTTCATTGGGGGAAAATTCACCACTCGCGTCGGGAAAGGTTACCTCGGGATGAAGAAATTCCATCCTTCCCTGGAAATATTTTGCGCTGCCGTAAACGAGGACCTTTCGACCTTCACCGTATATCGATTTCCATCTCTTCGCGTTGTAGTTCAGCCACTTCAGGGATGTACCACCCGTCTCATCTTCAATGAAAACTTCGAAACATCGGGCACCGGAGAAATAACGGATTTCATTCGCCCTTGAAATTTTGCCTGCGAACAGATAGGTTCCCTCCTTTTTCATGTCGTTTATTTTGGCAATGAAGCGCCTGTCCTGGTAGTCCTTCGGAAAAAAGTAGAGCGCATCCTTTACTGTCCTGAGACCTTTCCTCTCAAGCTTTTCGTAAATTTTCGGCCCCACGCCTTTCACGTATCGAAGGCTCATGCTGAGATTGCCCTGTCTCATCACGCTCATCTCTTAGCTGATTGGTGAAATTCCTGGAGGCTTGTAACGTTGAATCTTTCTTTCCCCATTCTGTGCAATGCCATAGCAGCAGCCTTTGCTGCAGCAATAGTCGTGAAGTAAGGAATTCCATGAACGAGCGCCGTTCTCCTGATGTAGTAGGAATCTGCCTTTGACTTTGCACCGAGGGGCGTGTTCACCACCAAAGCGATGTCTCCGTTCTTGATCAGGTCTGCCACATGTGGCCTTCCCTCCGTGATCTTTAACACCTCCTCGGCATCAATGCCGTTGTCGAGAAAAAAACGCGCAGTGCCCCTCGTCGCAACAAGGGAGAAGCCCGATGTAACGAGGCTCTTTGCGACATCTTTGATAAACATTTTATCCTCGTCCCGGACGCTTATGAACGCTTTGCCCCGGGACGGAAGGAGATTCCCTGCCGCTATCTGGGATTTTGCAAAGGCAATTTCGAAGCTCGAATCTATTCCCATAACCTCACCGGTGGATTTCATTTCGGGTCCAAGTAGGGTATCGACTCCGGGAAACTTTATGAAAGGAAATACGGCTTCTTTCACAGAAATATGGCGTGGCACAACCTCTTCGGTAAACCCGAGATCCTCTAATGTTTTACCAATCATGACTTTCGTTGCAAGCTTGGCAAGCGAGACACCTATGGCCTTGCTGACGAAAGGGATGGTCCTTGATGCTCTCGGGTTCACCTCCAGGATGTATAAATCATCATCTTTCAGAGCATACTGCACGTTCATCAGGCCAACCACAGAAAGCTCTCTCGCAATGGTTTTCGTCTGCCTGATTATTTCCTCAATCACTTGACTTTTCAGAGAATAGGGGGGGAGGGAGCATGCACTGTCACCGGAGTGGACACCCGCTTCCTCTATGTGCTCCATGATGCCTGCCACCACGGTATGCTTTCCGTCAGAAATGGCATCCACATCTATTTCGATGGCATCCTCCAAAAAACTGTCTATGAGAACAGGGCGTTCACCGGACACGAAAACGGCTTCCTTCATATATCTTATGAGGGATTCCTCGTCATGGATGATTTCCATGGCCCTGCCCCCAAGCACATAGGAAGGCCTGAGGAGAATGGGGAAACCGATTGAACGCGTCACCTCTCGTGCCTCTTCGATGGAAGTTGCGGTTCCATTGGGAGGCTGTTTGAGACCCCTTCTCATCAACATGGCGGAAAAAAGTTCCCTGTCTTCCGCTATATCTATTGATTCGGGTGGTGTTCCCAGGATTCTTACTCCGGCCCTTGCAAGGTGAACGGTCAACTTGAGCGGGGTTTGCCCACCAAACTGGACAATGACGCCGTCTGGGTCCTCCTGCTCCACGATCCGAATTACATCCTCGAAGGTCAGGGGTTCGAAGTAAAGCTTGTCCGATGTATCGTAATCGGTGCTCACCGTTTCGGGATTGCAGTTGACCATGATCGTCTCGTACCCCTCTTCCCTGAGGGCAAAAACGCTCTGGACACAGCAATAGTCGAACTCAATGCCCTGCCCGATCCTGTTCGGCCCCGCACCGAGTATGACCACCTTCCTTCCCTCGTTCCTGACAGATTCATCTTCCGTCTCATAGGTTGAGTAGAGGTAAGGCGTATATGCTTCGAACTCCGCGGCACAGGTATCGACGAGTTTGTACACGGGACGAACACCAAGTTTGCTCCTCAGGGCCTGGAAATCAACCTCCTTTAATCGCGTCAGTTCAGATATTTTCGCATCCGAGAACCCCATGCCTTTTATCTTTCTCAGGTAGCCGGGAAGCCAGGTTGGTGCATTACCACCATTTACGGCTTTTTCGAAATCTTCGGCCACACCACGGATGACCTCTTCCTCATCGATGATCTGTCTGATGTTCATGAGAAACCAGGGGTCAATCCCCGACAGTTCGTGTATCCTCTGGACTGATAAATTCTTTCTGAAAGCCTCACCGATATAAAGGATCATCTTGCTATTTGGCTGCTTGAGTTTCTCCTCGATGAGTTCAACCCGCCGTGCCTCATCGATTCCCCTGTCCAGAGGGTCATCGAACCCATTGAGATCACTTTCAAGTGAGCGGATAGCCTTCTGGAGAGACTCTTTGAAGGTCCTCCCTATTGCCATTGCCTCTCCCACGGATTTCATCTGTGTCCCCAGGCGGTCATCCGTCTGGGGAAACTTCTCGAAGGTAAAACGGGGAATCTTCGTTACCACGTAATCAATCGAGGGTTCAAAGGATGCCGGGGTCTCCTTCGTGATGTCGTTTTTCAACTCGTCAAGCGTGTATCCGACTGCAAGTTTGGCAGCTATCTTTGCAATGGGAAAGCCCGTCGCCTTCGACGCAAGGGCCGACGATCTCGAGACCCTCGGGTTCATCTCTATGACCACCATCTCACCGGTATCCGGCTTTATTGCGAACTGTATGTTGCTCCCTCCTGTGTCAACGTTGATTTCCCTGATGATCGATATAGCCGCGTCACGCATGATCTGATATTCCTTGTCCGTGAGCGTTTGTGCGGGTGCCACGGTGATGCTGTCGCCTGTGTGGATTCCCATGGGATCGACGTTTTCGATGGAACAAATGATCACCACGTTGTCGTTTGCGTCTCTCATCACTTCAAGCTCGAACTCTTTCCAGTTGGCAACCGATTCCTCGATGAGTATGGTGCCCTTCGGCGACGCATCGAGGCCCCATTTGACCATTTCCTCGTATTCCTCCCTGTTGTAAGCGATTGAACCGCCTGTGCCGCCGAGGGTAAAAGATGGCCTGATCACTGCAGGAAAACCTACATATTTGATAGAACGAAGAGCCTCGCCCAACGAGCTTACGTATCTGCTTCTCGGGATGCGAAGACCGATCCGCTCCATTGAAAGCCTGAACAGGTCCCTGTCCTCAGCTTTGTTGATAGCCTCGACACTCGCGCCAATGAGCTCGACACCGAACCGCTCGAGCACTCCCTGCTCACTGAGGGCAACGGCTAAGTTAAGAGCCGTCTGCCCCCCGATCGTGGGGAGAAGGGCATCCGGTTTCTCACGTTCTATTATTTTTTCAACGAAGCGAGACGTCAGGGGCTCGATGTATGTTCGGTCTGCGAATTCAGGGTCGGTCATGATCGTGGCAGGATTTGAGTTTACGAGGATCACCCGGTATCCCTCTTCTCTCAATGCTTTGCATGCCTGCGTGCCCGAATAATCGAACTCGCAGGCCTGCCCGATGATTATCGGCCCCGAGCCGATGATCATGACGCTCTTTATGTCCTCCCTTTTGGGCACCGCTTTAGTATTCCTCCTTCATCGGCGAAAAATCCCTGTTACCCTGGGTTTCCTCATAACCGCGGCGTATTCTTCCCCCATGGTGAAGCGCCACTGCACCATCAAAGAGTCGCTCGCAGGGGAATATTGCCGGCCACCGCTCAATTCCTTTCGTCCTCCTCTCTTTCATGGAAATTCAAGAAAAGGGGAATTCTCAAAGCATCATGACCACATACTCTCCATATGCTCGTAAAAGCGATTAAAAATGTACCGGGAATCGTGCGGTCCCGGAGATGCCTCGGGGTGATACTGGACAGAAAATACATTCAAATCGGGTATTGCCAGTGCTTCAACGGTTTTGTCGTTCAGGTTTATGTGGGTGATCTTTGCCCGTTCTTCGATGGAACTGGCGTCAACAGAAAAATTGTGGTTCTGGCTCGTTATCTGAACCTTCCCGGTTTCAAGATCGAGAGTCGGCTGATTTACACCATGATGTCCGAACTTCAACTTGTACGTTTTTCCTCCGAGAGCCAATCCGAGAATCTGATGACCGAGGCAGATCCCAAATATGGGGAGTTTTCCGAGAGCTTTTTTCACCGTCTCCAACACGTACGGAACTCCCATGGGGTCGCCGGGGCCATTCGAAATGAACAGGGCATCCAGTTTTTCACCTTGTAGCGTATCGAAGCTAGTGTGGGCAGGAAAAACCTTTACCCTGAACCCGTGAGAAACAAGCTGCCTGAGGATATTCAATTTAACACCGCAGTCGATAACGCCAACATGAGGTATCTTCTTGAATTTTTTCTGGTATTCCTCTGCTTTGCCGTACCCTCTCAAAATATCCCAATCTGCGTCGATCCACTCATACGGTTCCTGGCAGGTAACCTGTCGGACGAGGTCGCGACCCTCTATCTTCTCCGCATTTCTTGCCTTTTCAACGAGGGTGCTCGGGTCATTTACCTCCGTAGAAATGAATCCTCGCATGGCGCCCTCTTCCCTGATCATCCGGGTGATCATTCTCGTGTCGATTCCCCAGATCCCGACTATGCCATGCCTGCTCAAATAGGATCCGAGCGATTCCCTGGACCTCCAGTTGGAGGGTTCGTCCCAGTACTCCCTGACAATGAAGCCCTCTACCCACGGTCTTACAGATTCGACATCTTCATCGTTGACTCCGTAGTTGCCTATCTGCGGATAGGTCATGAGGACGATCTGCCCCCTGTAAGAAGGGTCCGTGAGAATCTCCTGGTACCCCGTCATCCCCGTATTGAATATGACCTCTCCAGATGTTTCTCCAGCGGCACCAAAGGAAAATCCCTCAAAAAAAGAACCATTTTCCAATGCCAAATATGCGCCTTTCATGAATCATTCACCTGGTTGTCTCGGTAAACTATCTTCCCGTTTACGACAGTCATCTTTACTTTTCCCCTCATTTTCCATCCGATGAAGGGAGAATTCTTCGACTTGGATAAAATCATATCCTCGGTAAAGGTGTATCGCGCATTAACGTCGACGATGGCCAGGTCAGCACTTTTTTTCTCTTGTATCGATCCTGCATCTATATTCAATAATAAAGCAGGTTTATATGATAATAACTTAACTAATGTTTTAATATTATCGCTGCCTCCTTCAAGGGCTTCCAGGAGGAGGGGAAAGGCTGTCTGGAACCCGATGATACCGTTGGCAGCCTCCTCAAACTCACAACTTTTTACCAGCTCTTCATGGGGAGCATGGTCTGTTGCAACGCAGTCGATCGTGCCGTCCTGGATTGCCTCTAATAGGGCCTTTCTGTCATCCTCTTTCCGCAAAGGGGGATTCATCTTCGCCTTCGTGTTGTATCCTAAAACTTCTCTTTCAGTTAGCGTTAGATAATGGGGAGCCGTCTCGGCCGTTACTCTAATTCCCCTTTTTTTCGCATCACGTATGAGGTCAATTCCCCGCTTCGTTGAAAGATGGGCTATGTGAATCCTTGCGCCGGTATATTCGGCCAGCAGGATATCCCTGGAAATCATGATCTCCTCGGAAACAGCGGGAACACCGGTGAGTCCCATTACCGCTGATGTATCCCCCTCGTTCATGCATCCCCCTTCGCTGAGACCGGCATCCTCCTCGTGAAGTATGAGCAATGCATCGAACATTTTGCTGTAATCCATCGCCCGCATCATGATAAGGGAGTTCATAACAGGCTTGCCATCATCGGAAAGGGCTATCGCCCCCGACTCGAGAAGTTCACCAAAATCCGTGAGTTCTTTTCCCTCCAGTTTGTGGGTAATCGAAGCTACCGGAAATACCTTGACCAGACCTTTTTTCCTGGCTTTCTCGATAATATACCGTGTAATCTCCGGGTTGTCGTTCACAGGGTCGGTGTTAGCCATGCAGACAACCGATGTAAAGCCACCGGCGGCAGCAGCCTTTGTTCCGCTTTCGATATCCTCCTTCCACTCGTAACCCGGTTCCCTCAGGTGGCTGTGCAGGTCGATAAAACCCGGCATCACATGCAGGCCTGTTATATCGATAATCTCAAAGTCTCCTTCCGCTGGAAACTGGTCATTCCTTGCCAGTTTGGCTATTTTGCCTTTCTCCACGAATACATCCAGTATATCCAGCGTATCGGACTCATAATCCACTACCGTCCCGCCTCGAAAAACGATCATCTAGCCTCCCTGTCATAAAGCGGTTTTTTCCTTGACCGCAGAGAGCAGGTAAAGCACTGCCATCCTCACGGCAACACCTGACTCGACTTGCTGCAGGACAACCGATTTCTCGCAATCCACGAGTTCGTCGGAAATTTCCCAGCCCCTGTTGACGGGACCGGGGTGCATGATAATAGCATCCTCCCTGGCTTTTGCAAATCTCTCCCTGTTCAGGCCAAAGTATTTGACATACTCCCTTATCGAGGGGAAGTAGCTTGATTGCATCCTTTCGAGCTGGATTCGCAGCACAATGACGATATCCTTTCCCCTTATTGCTTCGTCGAGATCCCAGGTGGCCTCAACGCCCAGTGATTGCCACCATCTCGGTATAAGGGTCGAGGGACCGCAAACCGTCACACGTGCCCCCAGTTTTTTGAGCGCCGGTATATCGGACCTTGCAACACGGCTGTGAAGGACGTCTCCCAGTATGAGCACCTCCGCGCCCTCCAGTGACCCTCTCATTTTCCTCAGCGTATAGATATCCAGCAACCCCTGCGTTGGATGCTCGTGCTTACCGTCACCCGCATTGACGATGGAAACATTCATTTTGCGTGACAGAAAGTATGGCGCACCTGAAGCAGAATGCCTTATGACAAGGATATCCGGTTTCATCGCCTCTATGTTTCTCGCCGTGTCCAGGAGCGTTTCCCCCTTTTTAACGCTGCTCGCAGTGGAGGTAAAATTTATAACGTCGGCAGAGAGCCTCTTGCCGGCAATTTCAAAGGATGTTCGTGTCCTTGTGCTCGGCTCGAAAAAGAGATTAACCACGGTTTTTCCTCTCAGTGAAGGAACTTTCTTTATGTCACGTGACATTATCTCTTCCATCGATTTGGCCGTCTCGAGGATCAGCTCTATCTCATCCCGCTCCATCTCCTTTATTCCCAGCAGGTCTTTGCCTCTCAGCGATTCAATCATCTCCGCTCCTCTCCCGAATATCAACGCTCCACTCATCCAAGGTCTGCGTTATGTTCACACTGACGAGTTCACTCAGCGATGTGGGTACGTTGCGCCCCACATAATCAGCCCGTATGGGAAGTTCCCTGTGCCCCCTGTCAATCAACACGGCCAGCTGAATCGAACGGGGCCTCCCGAAATCAATAAGGGCATCCATGGCCGCTCTTATGGTTCGCCCGGTAAAGAGAACATCATCGACGAGAACTACGACACGCTCATCTATGGGAAACGTAATATCTGTCTTCTTTAGCCTCGGGTGATACCCGATCCTTGCAAGGTCGTCGCGGTACAACGTAATATCAATATAACCCGAGGGGACTTCTACCCCCTCGATCTTCTTGATCTTCTCCTTGAGGATATCGGCAAGGGGAATCCCACCGGTGCATACTCCGATGAGTGCGATATCTCCTGCCCCTTTGTTTTTTTCCAGAATTTCGTGGGCGATGCGGGACAAGACCCTGTCGATCCCCTTTCCGTCCATGAGAATTTTCCCCCGGCCCGTCGCCATAAATCCTCCTTCATTTCGCCTGTTTACGGATAAAAAAAAACCTTCTCGCCTGCTCCGAGAAGGTTAGGTAAAAATAGCAAACAGAATCACGTTTTCTCCTTTGCTGGCCTCACGGGATCAGCTTAAAAGGTCATCCAACTATACCACTCTCTGTTTTGAAGGTCAATAAAAATGCTCGATCGATATTCTCTTCGCAATAGATTTTTTGATGGATTGAAGGTATGCATTTACTAAATCAGCGTATCAAATCTCCCACTCTCCCCCACCTGATTCGGCCCGGCCATTTCCAGAACTCGAACCATTTGTCTGCCGGCCTTTTTTTTATAGAGAAATAAATTATGAATGCCTTGCCGATTACTTCGTTTATGTCGACGAAGCCCCAAAATCGTGAGTCGTAGCTCCTGTCCCTGTTGTCACCTTCAACGAAGATCTTTCCCTCGGGTATCTGCACGGGACCGAAGTTGTCCCTCGTAGGAATGATCCTGCCCTCTTCCACAAACTGGGTGTATGGCTCATCCTGCAATTCTCCGTTCAAATAAAGGTTTTTATCTTTAATTTCAATGACATCACCTTCAACGCCGACAACCCTTTTGATAAAATCTTTTGATTTATCCTCGGGAAAAACGAAAACAATCACGTCTCTTCGCTGCGGCTTCTTGAACGCAAATATCCTTTTGCCGAGAACAGGGATCCTGATGCCATAGATAAACTTGTTGACGAAAATATGGTCTCCAATGAGAAGGGTCGATTCCATCGAGCCGGAGGGAATCTTGAAAGCCTGAACGATAAAGGTCCTGATGAACAGCGCAATAATCAGGGCAATTATGAGGGCTTCGAGGTATTCCCTGAAAGTGCTCTTTTTTGTCACTTCGCCGGCAGTCTTGTCCGTATCCCCGATTTTATCATCCATTCCTTATTCCTTTATCTTGAGAATTGCTAAAAAGGCTTCCTGAGGAATTTCAATAGTGCCTACCTGCTTCATTCTTTTCTTCCCCTCTTTTTGCCTTTCCAGAAGTTTCCTTTTTCTCGTTACGTCTCCTCCGTAACATTTCGCGAGAACATTTTTACGCAAAGCTTTTACCGTTTCACGGGCGATGACCTTTGAGCCAATTGCAGCCTGGATGACAACGTCAAACATCTGTCTCGGGATGAGCTCTTTCAATCTCTCACCCAGTTCCCGCCCCCTCCTGTAAGCCTTTTGTCGGTGGACGATCGTCGAGAGTGCGTCAACTTTTTCTTTGTTGATGAGTATATCGAGGAGAACGAGATCAGATTTCTGGTAACCTTTGAAGTCATAATCCAAAGATGCATAGCCCCTTGAAGCCGTCTTGAGCCTGTCATAAAAATCGAGGACGATCTCATTGAGAGGCAGGTCATACGTGACGATCACCCTTTCACCCGGCACAAACTTCAAATCCTTCTGGATGCCTCTTTTGTCTTCGCATATTTTCAGAATATTCCCCAGGTATGCTGTGGGCAGATGGATCATAGCGGTAATAATGGGCTCCTCGAGATAATTCATCTCCACCTGCGGGGGCAGATGCGACGGACTGTCAATTTCCAAATACTCGCCATTTTTCAAAGACACCCGGTAGCGAACCGTTGGAGCGGTTGTTATCAGGTCTATCCCGAATTCCCTCTCGAGTCGCTCCTGTATTATTTCCATGTGCAGGAGGCCGAGAAAGCCGCATCGAAAACCAAAACCCAACGCCGTTGAGGTTTCCGGGTCCGAAGAAAAGGATGAGTCATTGAGCCTTAACTTGTTTATTGCATCTTTGAGACTCGGGTAGTCATCAGAGTTAACGGGATAAACTCCGGCAAATACCATCGGCTTTACCTTCTTGAAACCGGGAAGGGGGTATACTGCGCTCCTGTTTGCGATGGTAACGGTATCGCCCACGTTGACTTCCCTCACGTCTTTGATTCCGGCTATGAAAAAGCCCACTTCTCCTGCCCCGAGTTGATTCACACCCGTTGGATAGGGATTGAAAACGCCTATTTTTGCAACTTCGAATGCCTTGCCGGTAGACATGAGTTTTACCCTGTCCCCCGTGATAATCTTCCCGTCGAAAACCCTGATCAACGTTACAACACCCTGGTAGGTATCAAACCATGAATCGACCACGAGGGCTTTCAGAGGATCATCATCCATTCCAGCCGGCGGTGGAATGACGCTCACGATTTTTTCCAGGATTTCCCGTGTCCCCTCTCCCGTCTTGGCGCTCGCCAGGACGAGATGTTCCGTATCGAGGCCTATAATATCTTCTATTTCCCTTTTCACGCTCTCTGGATCAGCGTTTGGAAGGTCAATTTTATTGATTACCGGGACAATCTCCAGCTCCTGGTCCACTGCCTGATAAACGTTGGAAAGGGTCTGCGCCTCTACACCCTGTGTTGCATCTACGATCAGTAGCGCTCCCTCGCATGCGGCAAGACTCCGTGATACTTCATAGGAAAAATCAACGTGGCCGGGAGTATCTATGAGGTTGAGAAAATAATGGTTTCCATCGGCTGCTTTGTACCCGATCCTCACGGTCTGAGCTTTAATGGTTATCCCCCGCTCCCTCTCGAGGTCCATGGAGTCAAGAAATTGGTTCACTTTCTCCCGTTGGGATATCGTACCCGTAAACTCCAGGAGCCGGTCTGCTAAAGTCGACTTACCGTGGTCGATATGGGCAATTATCGCAA
>JBFFNJ010000020.1:0-17063 GCA_041563215.1 Candidatus Deferrimicrobia bacterium
ACGACGTACAGAAGAAGTGTCAGCCCGCCCGTAACGATCGTTCCTAGCCGGGAGATAATAGCATATAACGGCGAATAATCGCCGGGAAAGGAAAAGTAAAAGAGAACGAAAAGCGACATGATCATGGAAAGCAGAAAAGTTGTGATGAAAAACATGGACACGGATCCAACGGCGAGGAAACCGAAGCCCGGGACGATCAGGGATTTCAACCTCACCGCCCTCTTGTGCGTTTTGATCTGATACGACCTTTTCGGGCTCCCTGCAAGCCCCGAAACGATAAGTGATTTGGTCTTGCAGTACTGACAGATGTCTTCTTTCTTCAAACTGCCTTTTCCCAGCTGCTTATCCCCACAGATTCTGCAGGCAAGAATAATATACCGATTGTAGGTTAAGGCTCTCAGCAACACCATGATTGCAATCAGAAGAATAAAGTACATCTGACTGCTCCCCAGGGGGCTCAACCAGATGTTTCGGAAGGGAAGATCCACGGGACTCCTGCTTCCCAGGTCTGCGAAGAACGTTTTAAAAACACTCCCGGAAACGGCAGGAGGCACGAGAATTCGCTCTCCAATTTTCTGGGGATTGATCCGAAATGGCCTGTTTCCCGATAGCTCCTGCCAGGCTTTTTCCTGAATTTTCGATGCCTCCTCAAATTGATAATCAGTTATGTAGAGCTGGTATAAATTGAATAGGATAACGGGATCCTTGTCTCTTTTCTTTAGCAAGCCTTTCAGTTGTTCGATGGCGCCATCCGTATCTCCGAGGTAAAACTTCCCCATGGAAGCCATCACGCCATACTCTTTGCCTATTTTTTTCTCGAGCTCGTCGCCGATTCGCACCGAATCACGATACCTCCCCGTAAGAAAACCATATCTTGCCCTCCCTGCAGAGCTGATGAGGGAGTCGCCACCGAGGTCGACTTCGACGTTCCTCACCCCCGTTGCGATACCGTAGGTGAGGTGAAGGAGGTTTTTTCTCTCGGGGAATATCGCCATCTGCGAGTACACGCTTATTTTGTTGTTGAAAAGGATGGTTCCTACGATCACCATGCCGAGGATGAAGGTTATGAAAAGTTCCCTGTTCAGCATGTAGGGCGAAAAGACTGCGAGAAGAAAAAAGAGAACCGCGATTGGCGACCTGAGAACATAGGTTACCATGAGGAAAATCAGCAGGATAACGGGTGTGATCAAAAACTCCACTCTTTTCAGCCCTTTGATCCTGCAAATATCAGAAACGATGGATGACATGTATTTTAGCATGATCGCCATGGAGAAAAAAAAGACGAAAAAGAGCAGAAACATGGCCAGAAAACCGAATATGATATAGAGGGATTTCAGGAGTGGAACGGGATTTTTCAACGTGGCGTAATAGAGATTGACGATATCATCCCAGAAAGCGTAGAGGTGGAAATCCAGAAGGTCATTCAATCCGAGGTAGAGCCAGTATTTAACGTTCAGCGGCGACACGTGGAGTGAGGTTCTCACGATGTCGAGCCGGATGTTCCGCTCGAGGGCGAAGGAGCGGGAAAGCGCATCATCGACGAAAGAGTTTACGGAAAGGAGACCGTGCCGGTAGATTTCGTTCTTGAGCTCGAAAACGCTGTCACTGAAGGCATCGAGATTCCCGCTCTCAACTGCCGATAGGGACGCATCGTATTTTTCGATCAGGCTCTTTGGAACGATCAGGCTCTCAGCCCGGGCCGGGCCTCCATGGGATACGAGCAATATGGCTGTGATGATCAAGAAGGAGTTTTTCAACCATGTCTTCGCGAGCATGAATATATTTTCTCTTTCCCTCATCAGCTCTTTTCCCTGCTCAATCCTTATTGTACCACCAGAAAAAATCGGTGAACGTTGGGTTGTTTAAACTATGATCCAACCCATCTCAACCGGCGGTTTTGCTCTTTGGATGAAATCGATATAAGCAAGAGTCTGCTCTGGCAAAATGGGATGGTCGATAGCTTCAGGCAAGGATCCCAACGGGAGCAAATCCGATAGGAGAGCATATATTGGGAACTGCCCTGTAGCATTTCAGAGATTTCTCACCCGTTTTTGCATCTTACATAACATATAAACCAGATAGCTGTTTTTAAATCAATCGTTTTATTATAATGGTGACCAAACAACAGAAAAACAAGACAGGAGATGGGGATGTGTATATTTACGGATCTAGTTGAGATCATGGATACCCTGCGCTCCGAAAGTGGTTGCCCATGGGACAGGGAGCAGACTCTCGAAAGCCTGCGTGAATACCTGCTGGAGGAATCATACGAAGCTCTCGACAAAATCAACACCCAGGATTACCAAGGGCTGAAAGAAGAACTGGGCGATCTCCTTTTTGAGGTTATCTTTCTGGCAAAAATTGCCTCCGATATGGGCAAGTTTACCATTTTCGACGTCATTGATGGGATAAGGGAGAAGATGGTCAGGCGCCACCCTCATGTGTTCGGACAGGCCAGAGCCGATACCTCACAGGAAGTCTCCGATAACTGGCATAAAATAAAAGAAGCACAGGAAAACAAGAACTACGATTCGGTTATAGGCGGAGTTCCGAAAAACCTCCCTGCCCTTTTCCGTGCTTACAAGCTGACCAAGAAAGCGGCAAGGGTAAAATTTGATTGGGATACGGTTGAGCAGATTCTCGATAAGATGGAGGAGGAACTGGAGGAGTTCAAGGAGGCGTTGGCAAGCAACGATAGGGAAGCCATGGAAACGGAAATCGGGGACATACTTTTCGTGTCGGCAAACATAGCTCGATTTGTGAAAATCAACCCTGAAACAGCCCTTCTTCGGGCAAACGGCCGTTTCGAGAAAAGATTCCACTATATGGAAAAAAAACTCAAAGATGAAGCCATCAGTATGGAGGACACGCCTATCGAAGAAATGGAAAAATTATGGGAGGAGGCCAAAAAAAAATGAGTCCTTTTTTTCCACAATTCTGTGAAAAACCTGTTGATAAATCTGTGGATGCCCAAAAGCTTTTATTTCCTTTTTACCACTTATACAAATTGCCTAATATTTAGGCATTTCTCTCCAGGCATTTTGCTGCCTCCCGGTAAGCTGCCGTAAAAAAACCTGAGATTATTTATATAAGTGCTTGATATTATTATTGTAAGTAATATGCTGATGAATGAGGATCAGGGATTTGCTCTGCCGGAGGTAGATGCCTTCCGGTCAAATATGGCAAGCTTCTTGCTATAAAATTCCGCCGATTCCGCACGGGTTTTCTTTCCTGACAACCTCTATCGATACCTTCTCCAAAATTTTTTGCAAATACACTATTCTGAAATAAATTGTTGCGCTCTCTTGGGGTTCATTCAATCATCTCCGATAGGCAGGGGAATAGAGAAGATGCCTACATGGTGCTTTCCATGGATTCCCCGGCAATCCTTTGCCGGCAAAGATCAATACAATAAATTCTTGACTTTGAAAGATTCCCTTCTTATAATCTTAAATTTCTAACTCAATGTAATTTCCAGGAGGATAGCGTTGGCAAACATTAAATCGGCAGTGAAGCGCCACAAGCAGAGCCTGAGGCGAAGGTCGAGAAACCGGGCGAGAAAATCGAGGGTGAAAACAACCGTCAAGGCCGTAAAAATGGCCCTTCAGGAGAACAACCTTGAAAAAGCAAAGGAGCTTTTGCCCCTGGCAATGAAGGAAATACACCGGGCAGCATCAAAAGGTGCTCTCCACAAGAAAAATTCGGCAAGAAAGATAGCGCGCCTGTCCTCATTCGTTCACAGATACGAAACCCAGGAAACAAAGGATTGAAACTCTTTTCTCAGCATCTTGCTTATTGGAAAATCTTACCTGACCCAGAAGTACCTCTACATGCTCATTATGTCGGCCATGTAGACGAGCATGTTCTGTAAATTGTCTCTCGGAGGCAGCCTGCTTTCCCCCTTGACCTTCACGTCTGTAGCACCCGCCAGAAAAATCAGCCTCAGCAACCTGTCTTTCCTGTCCTTTCCCTGCGTCCTTCCAAACTCTTTTTTCAGTGACCACTTAAGGGCGCCGAGTATTCTGATCAGTTCCCCTTCCTCAACGGTTTTGATGTACCGGTAGAAGTGAGATATCCCCTTCTGTGCGTTCCCCCTTATAACCTCCCGGAGGATATGAAATATCTCCAGTTCTGTTTTCAGTGAGGAAAACCTTCTCAGTTCCTCAACCGTGGTCTTTTTCTTATTTGAAAATGCCAGTGCCAACTTCTCGATCTCAGAAATGAGGCTATGCGGGTCGTCACCCGAGGCCAGGGTCAACAGCTCAACGACATCGTGCTCAACAGCGATGCCATGCTTTTCAAAGGTTTCCTCTACATAGCTGATTGCCGCTTTTTTCGCAGCTCTTTCGCTGACCTCGACAATGTCGACACGGTCAGCCAGAACCGGTACCAGTCTGTTCCTGTTTTTAACCGGCACGATGACCGTTGCCCCGAGGTCGCCTTTTCTCCTGGCCAGTTCGGTGACAACATCTTTCAACTCACTCCTCAATGTATCGTAATCGGGAAAAATCAAAATTTTATCGGGTAAAAAGAGGTCCACGGTCATTCCAAACATGAGGGCCTCTTCAGGACTGGACTCCGGGGCCAGCCTCCTGACGTATGCCTCTTTCCCCGGTTCCCTTCCGGGAAAAGACCGTTGTGCCAGGTGAAACTCGAAAAAATATCTCCCCGGCCCCGCGTATATGATGATCCCCATACCCCTGAAATCCATATCTCAGATCTCTTTCAAAAAATACACGAAGCGCAGCGAAATCCTCTCGAGTACGAAATCGACCGCCCTCTCCCGGTTGGTCCTCGAATATGACGGGTCCACCCCCCTGTAGTATGTTGATGTATCGGCGTAGTCCTTCATGAGAAAGACACTCTCTCCCGTTCCCGTCTCGATCAACTCCAATGATACGCTGCAGAATAGCTCATATTCGAGGCCCAATCGCTCTTCAGAAAAACCGATGGGTCTCTCCCTCAGCACATGGACGGTTCCCTTCACGAGATAATTCCCCCCGCCACCGAAAGTACCCCTGTACCCATTTGCAGCCAGACTATCCTTGATCTTCTCCGCAAGTGTAACGCCAACTCTGTTGTATGCCGTTTCGTTCGTGATCTTACCAATTGATATCTCCTTTTCTCCCAGAACGTTCGATTTCCTGTCGTTCTGCCCCAGGTGGTAACCGCAGGAGAAGATCACGAAAGCTATCAGGATGAGAAAACCAGGCGCGTAAAAGCTTTTTATCGAACCACGAGGCTGACCAGCTTTCCCTGAACGTAGACCCATTTTCTCACTTCCTTGCCCGAAGTGTACTCCTTCACCCTCTGGTCTGAAAGCACCATCTCACGGATCTGTTCTTCAGTCACATCGGCATCAACGACGATCTTCGCTCTTACCTTCCCGTTGATTTGAACCACTATCGGGATGCTCTCGCTGAGCGCAAGGTTTTCATGAAATTCCGGCCAGGGCTGGCTGGAAACGAACCTCTCATTCCCGCTGAGCTCCCACAGCTCTTCCGATAAGTGGGGAACAAATGGAGACAGGAGCAAAATCAGTGTCTGGATAGCTTCCGCCAGCGCGCTTCGCGGAAGGTCCCCCACGAGCTCACGCGGGTCGATCTTGTAGAGGTAGTTCACAAACTCCATGATTGCGGCAATTGCGGTGTTGAAGTGAAACCTCGTTTCGATCTCGTTGGTCACCTTCCTGATCGTCTTGTGTGTTTCATGCCTCAGCTTTTTAGCGGTACCTACGTACTCCTCGTCCCCCCGCAGGGGGGTTACATCCCTCAATCTGTCGAGGTGTTGAACGACGAGATTATAAACCCTCTTTATAAATCTGCTGCCCCCTTCGACACCCTTGTCGCTCCAGTCGAGGTCTTTTTCCGGGGGTGACGCGAACAGGGTAAAGATGCGCGATGTGTCGGCTCCATATTTTTCTATGAGGTATTCGGGATCGACGACATTCCCCTTCGATTTGGACATCTTTTCCCCGTCCTTTATCACCATCCCCTGGGTGAGAAGATTTTGGAATGGCTCATCAAAGTCCAGGTACCCCATATCCCTCAACACTTTAACGAAAAACCGCGCATAGAGGAGGTGCAGAACCGCGTGTTCTATACCGCCTATGTACTGATCCACCGGCATCCAGTAGTGAACCGCACCTCTGTGGAACGGATCTCTCGCCTCTTTGGGGCAGCAGTACCGGATGAAATACCAGGAGGACTCGACAAATGTGTCCATTGTGTCCGTTTCTCTCTCCGCATGCCCACCGCAGGCGTGGCAGGCAACATTCACGAACTCCTCTATTTTTTTCAGCGGTCCCCCTCCTTCGAATTCTATCTTTTCGATGTCGGGTAAGAGCACGGGCAGATCACTCTCGGGTACGGGGAGGACTCCACACTTCTCACAGTATATTACCGGGATCGGCGCCCCCCAGTAACGCTGCCTCGATATCCCCCAGTCCCGCAACCGGTAGGAATATGCTTTTCCCCCCATCATCTTATCACTGGAGAATCGAGTGATAGCCTCCTTGCCTTGCTCACTCGGCAAACCGGAAAACTCACCGGAGTTGACCATGACTCCCGGACCTTCATAGGCTGCAGTCATGGTTTCCGGGTCAAGGGTCGAATCCTCGGGGTTTATCACCACCACGATGGGCAGTTCATATTGTTTCGCAAACTCGAAATCCCGCTGATCATGGGCGGGGACAGCCATGACAGCACCGGTGCCGTATTCAAAAAGGACAAAGTTTGCCGCATAGATGGGCATCTCCCATCCCGTGAAGGGATTTATGCAGTAGGCGCCGGTAAATACCCCCTCCTTCTCCACCTCTTCGCTCGTCCTCTGGGCCCTGTCCTGCAGCACGATGCGGTCGATAAATTCCTTTACCTGCGCTTCCCTCCCGCTATCTTTGGCAAGTTGAATGGTAAGGGGATGCTCGGGTGCAATGCTCATGAAGGTTGCCCCAAAAACCGTGTCGGGCCTGGTCGTGAAAACCCTTATCTTCGTGTCGGAATCGCGGAGGGCAAAATCCAGTTCGGCGCCGTAGCTCTTCCCTATCCAGTTTCTCTGCATAACGAGGACCCGGTCCGGCCAGCCGGGCAATTTGAACGTGTAATCGAGCAGTTCATCAGCATACTCGGTCGTTTTCAGAAACCACTGGTCCATTTCCCTCGCCGTTACCGGGTTTTCGCATCGCCAGCATGAACCGCCCTCAACCTGCTCGTTGGCAAGAACGGTCTTGCAAGAAGGACACCAGTTCAAAAGTGCCTTTTTCTTGTAGGCAAGCTTTCGTTCGAACATTTCTATGAAAAATTTCTGTTCCCACCGGTAGTATTCCGGGTCACAGGTGGCAAGTTCCCTCTCCCAGTCGTAGCTAAAACCCATCCTCCTCAGCTGCTTCTTCATGTAGGCGATGTTTGCGTAAGTCCACGCGGCGGGATGCTCCCCCTCCTTGATGGCCGCATTCTCGGCAGGCAGCCCGAAGGCATCCCACCCCATAGGGTGCAAAACGCTGAACCCTCTCATGAGCTTGTACCGGGCGATGACATCCCCGATCGTGTAGTTTCTCACGTGGCCCATGTGGATGCGTCCCGAAGGATAGGGAAACATTTCGAGGCAGTAATACTTGGGCTTTTCAGGATCTTCCACCGATCTGAAGACACCCTCTTCTTCCCAGAGCCTCTGCCATTTATCTTCAATCCTTGAGGGATCGTACTTCAACCGTTTCCTCCATCATCGTAGATGGTTTTTTTCCTTATAGCATCAAGTACGCCGTTGACAAAAGCTCCAGATTCGTCAGTCCCGAATTTTTTTGCAAGCTCTACCGCCTCGTTTATCGCCACCGCGGAGGGAACCGTGGCGTGGGAAAAGAAAATCTCATACGTGCCGAGCCTCAATATGCTTTTGTCAACGATCGACACCCTCTCGAACTTCCAGTTTTTCAAGGATTCCGCTATGATCACGTCTATCTCCTCTTTATGGGAGGAAAACCCTTCGAGAGCACCCTCGAAAAATTCCATGTCGAGCTCACCGGGAAAGCACGTCAAAAATATCTTTGAGGCTTCATCCGCTGTGATATCCAGCATATCGCTCATATAGAGGACCTGGAAAACCTTTTCCCTCGTTTTTCGCCGCAAAGCTCACCCTCTCCCGCTGAATAAACTATTTACAAATGGTCGCTATAGCCCACGCTACCCATTTTCCGGGGACTTTACACGGGAAATGCCCAGAATTTCCAAACGTATGTGTTAAAAGTTTTTCAGCAGGTTTGCCATCTCTATTGCAGAAACTGCCGCTTCGAACCCCTTGTTGCCCATTTTCGTACCGGCCCGCTCAACAGCCTGCTCGATTGTGTCTGCCGTGATGATCCCGAAAGCAACGGGGATCTCGCTTTCCAGAGACACCTGGGCGAGTCCTTTGGTCACCTCCGCGCTGATATATTCGAAATGTGGCGTTTGCCCCCGGATCAATGCGCCGAGACATACGATCGCATCATATGCTTTCAGTCCCGTCAACTTCTTCGTAACGAGGGGTATTTCGAAGGAACCGGGAACCCTGTAGAGGGTTATATCACTCTCATACACACCGTGCCTTTTCAGCGCATCGAGGGCACCGTCGAATAGCTTGTCGGTAATGAAGCTGTTGAACCGCGAAAGAACGATGCCGATCCTGAAACCCTCACCTTTGAGATTGCCTTCATAAACCTTCACCCTGTCCTCCTACTCAACGCTCAAAATGTGGCCGAGTTTTTTCTTTTTCGTCTTTAAATAGTCGATATTGAGCGTGTTCGGTTTGATCTCTATCGGCACCCTCTCCGTAACGGACAATCCGTATCCCTCCAGGCCGATTATCTTTTTCGGGTTATTTGTAAGAAGGCGTATCTTTTTCAACCCGAGCTCAGCCAGGATCTGGGCACCTATGCCATAATTTCTCAGGTCAGCTTTGAAGCCGAGTTTGGTGTTCGCCTCGACCGTATCCAGGCCTTTTTCCTGCAACGAATAGGCCTTTATCTTGTTTGCCAGCCCTATCCCGCGCCCTTCCTGCCGCATATAGAGGATAACTCCCCTTCCCTCGTCATGGATCATCCTCATCGAGTTGAAGAGCTGCTCTCCACAATCACATCTCATGGACCCAAACACGTCCCCCGTCATGCACTCTGAATGCACCCGCACCAGCGTCGCAATCTCGGAATCTATTTTTCCCTTTATCAATGCAAGGTGGACTTCCTCATTGATATCGTTCCGAAAGGCGACGGCCCTGAATTCCCCGTAAAGCGTGGGGAGAGAAACCTCCTCGACGATGGTAACGAGCCGCTCCCTCAGCATTCGGTACTCGATTATCTTCTCGATGGTCAGTATTTTCAGACCGTGGCGAGATCCGAATTTCTCGAGATCGGGCATCCTGGCCATGCTTCCGTCATCTTTCATGACCTCACAAATCACCGCCGCAGGTTTCAATCCCGCCATCCGGGCAAGGTCGACGGACCCTTCCGTCTGGCCTGTCCTCACCAGGACCCCC
The DNA here is from genome assembly GCA_041563215.1 of Candidatus Deferrimicrobia bacterium. Lineage (GTDB taxonomy): Bacteria > Desulfobacterota > Deferrimicrobia > J040 > J040 > WVXK01. The sequence goes on from JBFFNJ010000020.1 coordinate 9,505, forward strand.
CCCTTCTTTGCAACAACGGGGAACACGTGCCCTGGTTTCACGAGGTCTCCCGGACCCGACTTTTCATCGATTGCAACCTTCACGGTCGTTGCCCTGTCAAAAGCAGAAATCCCCGTCGTGACGCCACGCTTCGCCTCGATGGAGACGGTAAACGCCGTGCCGTAGGAGGACCTGTTTTCTTTCACCATCGGCTCCAGGTCAAGTGCTTCCGCCTTCTCTTCCGTTATCGCAAGGCAGATGAGCCCTCTTCCATATTTCGCCATGAAATTGATTGCTTCGGGTGAAACCATCTCCGCTGCGATCATCAGGTCGCCCTCGTTTTCGCGATCTTCATCATCCACCAGGATTATCATCTTGCCCGCCCTCAACTGCTTTATCGCTTCCTGAACATCACAGATGGGCATGTCAATCCTCCTTCAAATAACCAGATTTTCCTAGCGCGTCGAGTAAGCTCGCATCCTTATCGCCCTTTACAAAACGCTCCACATACTTCCCTATGATATCCACTTCGATATTAACACGGTCGCCCGGTTTTGCCGATGCCAGATTTGTCTGTAAGAGCGTATAGGGCAAAACAGTCACCTCGAATGCGCTTCTTAAAACCTTGCTTATCGTGAGGCTTATGCCGTTTACGGCCACCGAGCCCTTATAGACCATGTATCTCATTATATTATCATCCGCTCTTATTTCAAATACCATAGAGTCCCCGTACTTCTTGATGCTTCCAATCACCGCGACGCAGTCCACGTGACCATTTACGAAGTGCCCTCCGAGCCGCCCCCCGACCTTCAGGGCCCTTTCGATGTTGACACAATCTCCCTTTTTCAGATTCACGAGGTTGCTCTTTTGCAGTGTCTCAGGTGATATTTCAACGTCGAACTGGTCTCCCCTGAATCCTATCACGGTCAGGCAAACCCCGTTGACCGCTATGCTCTCTCCAACATGGAACTCATCCGTTCCCGGGGGGGAGGTGACTTTCACAACCGTTCCGCCGTCACCGGTGACGACGGACTGGACAATGCCCGTTTTTTCTACGAGCCCGGTAAACATTCGTCATCTTCTCCTTTCCATGGGAACCGCTTCGATGAGAACATCTTGCTTCAATCTTCTCACTTTTTCAATCCGAATCGGTATGGGCGAATCGATGTCAACTCCCGGAATCCCAGACAAAGGTGAGAGTCCCTTCCCGAAGAACTTTCCCGCAATGAAAATGAACATCCTGTCAACCTTTCCCTCACCCATAAATTTTGAAAAGACGCCGGCTCCCCCCTCAACGAGGAGTGATGTCACCCCCATTCCGGCAAGGGCATCGATCATCTCCGACACGGGGACCTCCTGCCGGGGGAACTCGATGATGGTTGGCCGATTTTGGACACCCTGAAATGACTGCGGCCTTCGTCTTCCCTTCGTGGTGATAATGACCGCATCTCCCCCATCGTCCGCGAAGAGCCTCATCCGGGGTTTTGCCCGCAGGAAAGGGTCGATCACCACCCTGAGAGGTTGCCGGTACCTCCCCTTCAGGCGGACGTTCAAAGCCGGGTCATCCTTTCTCGCCGTGTCTATCCCCACGAGCACTGCTTCATGTGATGCGCGAAGTTTATGAACATACCTTCTTGATATATCTGACGTAATCCACTTTGATTTTCCGCCTCTGTCGGCAATGAACCCATCGGCGGTAATGGCCATTTTGAGGGACACGAAAATCTCCCCCGTCCTCATGTATTTATAATACATTCTGTTTAAATTTTTTGCCTCCTCAGCACACAGCCCGATATGCATATCGATTCCCCGCCGCTTGAGTCTCGCAATCCCCTTCCCGTTAACCAGGGGATTTGGGTCTTTTGCCGCCACGAACACCCTTTTAATCCCCGCCTCTATTATGGATTCTGTGCAGGGGCCTGTTTTTCCGCTGTGGCAGCACGGTTCCAAGGTAACGAACATCTCCGCTCCCCGGGAACCCCGCCCTGCGGCGCTCAATGCCTCAATTTCCGCATGGGGAGCCCCGAAAAAACGGTGAAAGCCTTTTCCGACCACCTTCCCATCTCTGACCACCACAGCCCCCACCATCGGGTTTGGATTTACCTTTCCCTCTCCCCTTTTCGCCAGGGAAACGGCCATTTTCATGAAATAACCGGGCGGGCTCTTCTTATTCATTTTCTTGATCTCCCTTCTTTGCCGAAGGGACGTCGTAGATGGACCGTATCTCGTCCATGAACTGAGACAGATCTTTGAAGCTCCGGTAAACAGAAGCGAAGCGAACGTATGCCACATCGTCGAGGCCGCGGAGTTCTTCCATCACTTTTTCCCCGATCACGTGTGAGGGGATTTCCTTCTCTCCCATCGCAAGCACTTCCGTCTCTATCCTATCGACCACCTCCATGACTTTCTCATAACCTATGGGTCTCTTCTCGCAGGCCTTCAAAATTCCGCTCAGCATCTTGTGCTTGTCGAATGGCTCTCTCCTCCCCCCTTTCTTTATCACAAGGGGGATGCTCTCTTCGATCCTCTCATACGTGGTAAACCGCCACTTGCAGGCAGCACACTCCCTCCTCCTTCGTATGAGCAATCCCTCTTTGCTTGTCCGGGAATCTATGACCCTGTCTTCGAGGCTGGAGCACTTAGGGCAACGCAATTTCAACCGCCAAGCCGGTGGATTTCAACCCCCGCTTCAGAAAGCATTTCACGGGTGAGTTCGTCGGCGTAACCATCCAGATAACATATCTTCCTGATACCGGCGTTGATGATCATTTTTGCGCAGATGATACAGGGAAGATTGGTGCAATAAAGGGTGCTCCCCCGTATCGAGGCTCCGTGAAGTGCCGCCTGTATGATCGCGTTCTGTTCGGCGTGAAGCCCCCTGCACAGCTCGTGCCGCTCTCCCGATGGCACATTCAGCTTCTCCCGCAGGCACCCGACGACGTCACAGTGCGGAATTTTTGATGGCACCCCGTTGTAGCCGGTCGCGAGAACCCTTTTTTCTTTCACCACAACAGCCCCCACCTGTCTCCTGAGACAGGTTGACCTCCTGGAGGCCAGGCGGGCCATCTCCATGAAATAGGTGTCCCAATCCGGCCTCGAACGAATATCAACCACCATCATGCTTCCCTTGCATAGAGATCGATCCTTTCAGAATATAACGGAAACCTCAGGCACAGATCCCTGACGTCACTTTCTATCTTTGCCGAAAGCCTTTCGTTGTGAATATCTTCGAGAACATCGGCTATCATGTCGCCGATCTTCACCATCTCGTCCTCTCTCATTCCCCGCGAAGTCACCGCCGGGGTGCCCACCCTGACCCCGCTCGTCACGAACGGGCTCCTGGTCTCGAAAGGTATGGTGTTTTTGTTCACCGTTATGCCGGCCCTTTCGAGGGCTTCCTCACCATCCTTCCCCGTAATATTTTTGTCCGTTAAATCGACCAGCATGAGGTGGGTATCCGTTCCTCCCGATACGATCCTGAAGCCTCTATCGCTCAACGTGGCAGCCAGCTTCTTAGCGTTCTTCACGATCTGCCTCTGATACTCTCTGAACTCCTCACCCTGTGCCTCTTTAAAAGCAACCGCTTTTGCAGCAATGATATGCATCAGCGGGCCGCCCTGTGTGCCGGGGAACACCGAGCTGTCGATCTGTTTTGCAAATTCACCCTTGCACATGATCATCCCCCCCCTTGGGCCCCTGAGGGTTTTATGGGTCGTCGTCGTGACGAATTCACAGTGCGGGATCGGCGACGGATGCAGCCCCGCGGCGACGAGACCCGCGATGTGAGCGATGTCTGCCATCACCATAGACCCCGCCTCGTCTGCAACACTCCGGAATTTTTCAAAATCGAGAATCCTGGAGTAGGCGCTTGCGCCGACGACAATGAGCTTTGGCCTGTGCTCGAGGGCCATCATCCGAAGTTCATCGAGGTCGACCAGCTCCGTTTCCCTGTCTACGCCATAATGGAAAACCTTAAAGAGCTTCCCCGAAAAGTTTACCGGGGACCCGTGGGTCAGGTGCCCTCCGTGTGACAGGTTCATGCCCAGCAGCGTGTCACCCGACTTCATGACAGCAAGATACACGGCCATGTTCGCCTGCGCACCCGAGTGAGGCTGCACGTTGACGTGGTCGGCGCCGAAAATCTCCTTCGCCCTGCTGATCGCGAGCGACTCTCCAATGTCGACGAATTCGCAGCCCCCATAGTAGCGTTTCCCCGGGTACCCTTCGGCATACTTGTTCGTCATCACGCCACCGCATGCCTCGAGAACTGCCTCGCTCACGAAATTCTCAGAGGCGATGAGCTCGAGCTTGAATGCCTGCCTTTCCGTCTCCCTCCTTATCGCGTCCCATATCTCGGGGTCAACTTTTTTCAGATATGACATTACCTTCCTCCGTTTACCCTGTTGATTCTCGATTCTATCTTTGCAATCTTGTCTAACCTTTTTTTATGCCTCCCCCCTTCAAACTTCTCCTTGAGGAAAATCTCGAGATACTTCCTCGCATCGTCAGGAGAAATCGTTCTTCCCCCGAAAATCACCACATTTGCATCGTTATGGGCCTTAGCATAGTGCGCGGCAAACGCATCGTAGAGGAGCGCCGCGCGTATTCCCTGAATCTTGTTTGCCGTGATCGTCATTCCCAGGCCTGTCCCGCACACGAGGACACCGAGGTCGGCATCCCCCCTGGCCACTCGCTTTGACACGGACTCTGCATAATCGGGATAGTCTACGGAGTCATGGGATGCGGGCCCCATATCGACCAGTTCGTACCCCTCTTCGGAGAGGAACTGTTTCAGAATTTCCTTCAGGTCGAATCCGGCGTGATCGCTGCCGATCGCAATTTTCTCGATAGCCATTTGACTCCTATGCGGCCTTGTATCTCTTAAACACCACGACACCGTTCGTCCCGCCAAAACCGAAGGAGTTAGAGAGAGCAACACCGATCTCCCTTTTCCTGTGCGTATTGGGAACGTAATCGAGGTCACACTCGGGGTCACCATTTTCCAGGTTTATCGTCGGCGGGATGACACCCTGATCCATGGCGAGAATCGTGAAGATGGCCTCAACCGCCCCCGCCGCCCCGAGAAGGTGCCCCGTCATCGATTTGGTTGAGCTGACGGCAAGGTTGTACGCATGGTCGCCGAAAACGGATTTGATGGCCATCGTCTCGAACAGGTCATTGTACTTCGTCGATGTCCCGTGGGCATTGATATAATCGACCTCCCGGAAATCAATCCCCCCGCTTTTGAGAGCCTCAGCCATGCACCTGGCTGCACCCTCGCCTTCCGGCGCCGGGGCTGTGATATGGTGCGCATCTGCCGTTGCAGCGTATCCCCCGATTTCAGCGTAGATCCGCGCTCCCCTCTTTCTTGCAAATTCGAGCTCTTCGAGTATGAGGATCGCCCCCCCTTCCCCCATGACGAAGCCATCCCGCTCGCTGTCAAAGGGCCTGCTCGCTTTTGCCGGGTCATCGTTTCTCGTGGAGAGCGCTTTCATCGCGCAAAAACCGCCAAGGCCAAGCGGGGTAATCGTCGCCTCAGAACCGCCGGCGATGATGACGTCTGCCTCGTCTTTGAGTATTGCCTGATACGCTTCTCCGATCGCATGGGTCGATGCGGCACAGGCAGTGGTGATGGACAAATTCGGGCCTTTTGCCCCGTATATCATGGAGATCTGGCCGGGAGCGAGGTTGACGATCAACATGGGGATGAAGAATGGGCTTATTTTTCTCACGCCCCCGGAAAGAAATGCCTCATGATACCTCTCGATCGACTCGAGCCCCCCCAGTCCGGCACCCATTATCACGCCCGTCCTTTCCGATATCTCCTCGCCAATCTTCAGTGCCGAATCGGCCATGGCTTCCTCGGCAGCGGCGATGGCAAACTGGATGAACCTGTCCATTTTCTTGACATCTTTCCTGTCGATGTAATCGTCAGCCTTGAAATCCTTGACCTCGCCGGCTATCCGGGTGGGAAAATCCGATGCATCAAACCTCGTTACCCGGTCGATGCCCGACTCGCCGCGCAAAGCGGCTTCCCAGTTCCTCTTGACCCCGGCCCCGAGAGGGCTTATTATTCCCAACCCTGTTACGACTACTCTGCGCATCTTTCCTCCAAAACCTGATTATTGACGGGCCTGGATATACTCGACCGCATCCTTTACCGTCTTGATCTTCTCTGCATCTTCATCGGGGATTTCGATCTTGAACTCCTCCTCCATGGCCATCACCAGCTCCACCACATCGAGGGAGTCGGCGCCGAGGTCATCCATAAAAGAACTTTCAAGGGGTATCTCCGACAGTTCCTTGCCGAGCTGGTTCGCAATAATTTCCTTTACCTTTTGTTCTGCTGACATGAACACACCTCCTTATTAATTATTCACATATACATGCCACCGTTGACGCGGAATACCTGGCCCGTAACGTACGACGATTGATCCGAGCACAAAAAGAGAACCATCGAGGCAATATCATCGGGGCCGCCAAACCTGCCCAGCGGTATGTCTTTCAGATACGCCTCCCTCACACTGTCGGGAAGCCCCTCTGTCATCTCGGTTATGATGAATCCCGGGGAAACAACGTTCGCCGTGATCCCGCGGGGCGCCAGCTCCCGTGCAACGGATCTCGTAAAACCGATGATCCCCGCCTTCGTGGCAGAATAGACGGACTGGCCCGCATTGCCCATCTCGCCAACTACCGAAGATATATTGACTATCTTCCCCTGTCGGTTTTTAATCATGCTCTTGATCACGGCCCTGGTGCAGTGAAATATTCCCTTCAAGTTTACCGCAAAAACAGCGTCCAGATCCTCCTCTTTCAGCCGCATAAGAAGCGTGTCCCGGGCGATACCGGCATTGTTGACGAGAATATCAATTTTCCCCTTCTCGTCGAGTATCGTTTGTACCGCCCCCTCAACATCAGCCGGGGTGGCAACGTTGAAGCCCGTCTTCTGCCCCCTGCCCCCCTGTTCCTCGATAAGGGACACCGTTTTGTCTGCCTCATCGGCACTGGCGCTGTAATTTACATACACAAAAGCACCGGCTTTTGCAAGACTGAGGGCTATCGCCCGCCCGATACCTCTTGACGCCCCGGTCACGAGAGCAATTTTATCGTTCAATATCACGGATTCACCCTCCTCTTTGTATCCCGATTTCCTCCATCTTCCTCAGGTCCTCCATCGAACCAAAAGAGCCGATTTTCCAGCCGGGGAGCATCCTGCGCGCCAATCCGGCCAGGACCTTTCCGGGTCCCGCCTCCACCATCACACCGGCGGGCTCTTTTCCAAAGCACGCAACCGTCTCTTCCCAGCGAACCGGGGAAAAGATCTGCCTCTCGAGGCATGACGGCACCTCTTCCGGCTTCTGGTAGGGGCGTCCCGTGAGATTCGCCACGACGGGAAAGGTAAACTCTCCGAGGGACATATCGACCAGGTACGGCTTGAGCCTGCCGGCAGCAGGTATCATGAGAGAGCTGTGAAAGGGCGCGCTCACCGGCAACTCTACTGCCCTTTTCGCCCCGCCCTCCCTGGCCCGATCGATGGCGAGTAAAACAGCCTCTTTCTCCCCCGAGATCACTATCTGACC
>JBFFNJ010000021.1:0-16634 GCA_041563215.1 Candidatus Deferrimicrobia bacterium
GCCCTTATCATGCTGTCGGAAAGGGTCCAGTTCACGATGTTTTTCTCGAGAAAGCTGCTGTTTGGAACGAGTATCTGGATGTTGTCGGCAGTCCTTATGCGGGTGCACCTGGCCCCGATGTCCTCTATTGTGGCAAAGGTTCCCTCGATCTCGATCAGGTCCCCGATCCGTATCGGCTGCTCTGCCATGATGATGAAACCGCTGATGAAGTTGTTGATCAGCGTCTGTGCCCCGAAACCGACGCCGATTGCCAAGGCGCCGCCCACGAAGGCGAAAGCGGTCAGGGGTATGTTGATGATGTCCAGCGCAAAGAGCACGATCAGAAGGATCCCGGTATAGTAGAGAATCTTCTCGATCGATGCGGCCACGTTCGGCTTCAGCCGGGTGCGGGGGAGGACTTTTTTCCCGAAGAGCCCGATTGCTTTCTTGACGATGATTATCCCGAGGATGAGCGCGATGATGGCCCCGATCACCTTGCCGATCGTTACGGGGCTGTTCCCTATCGTGAAGAGCCGGAGGTTCCAGATACCCCGGGCTGTTTCCAGGCCCTCTTTCAAACCGCCCCACACTGCGTCGGGATCCTCCTGATCCGAAGGAGCCCGCGATGCCTCTGCGATTGTACCGCCGGAACGCATGGAGACCGTGTGGGGGCGCACTGCTTCACCGGAGACCTCGGCGTGCGGAAAAGCGGCGAGAACCATGACCAGTAAAGCTAAAGTAATAATTGAATATTTTATTTTCATAATACTGTTATTGAACGCTTTCTAATTTCCTATTTATGTATGTTTCTGCGTACATGGCAACCTTTTTGAAAGATCCTCTGCAGCGCTCCGCCACTCATGAGATAGTACTACACTCTGCAGGATAACGACAAGTTCTTATCCTTTTCTTGCGGTACCGGTGTGGGGAGAAGGATATTTTTTGAAAGAGGTTTTCTTTTCTTATAAGATTGAGGGTATCAAGCGATATCCGTCTGAGAGGCTGTTCGGACAGGATAATCTGGCATTGAAAGATTCAGCTCATGCGGAGGCTGACATGCATTTTTTCAAAATGACCCTCTGGGACCAGCCGTTAACCACGTGGCTCATCGCCCTGGGTGTCACGGCTATTGCCTACGTCGTTTTCAGGTTCCTGATAGGTGCGGTGGCCCGCCGGCTGACAGCGATGGCCGAAAAATCGAAGGTCGAGTGGGATGATCTGATTGCGGAGCTCCTCGATAAGCGAACGAAACCGTTCTTTCTCGTCGTCGTTTGCATCTACGTCGGTTCCCTCCTTCTCACCCTTCCCCCGCGGGCTGCATGGGTCGTAAAGGTCATCACGCTTGCAGGGCTCTTTCTTCAGCTGGCGATCTGGGGAAACTTTGCGATAACGTGGTTTGCGCAGAGGGCTCGGGAAAAGGCCTCTGAGGACCCGGAAAGCCTTTCCACCTACTCAGCCATTGCCTTTATTGGCAAACTTATCCTCTGGTCTGTCCTCCTGCTCCTTGCCCTCCACAACATGGGGATAAACATCACGGCAATGATTGCGAGCCTGGGGATAGGGGGTATCGCCGTTGCGCTGGCGGTTCAAAACATACTCGGGGACCTGTTCGCCTCCATGGCGATCATCCTCGACAAGCCCTTTATCGTGGGGGATTTTATCATCGTCGGCGACCTCATGGGGACGGTTGAGCGTATTGGCCTCAAGACCTCGCGCATCAGAAGCCTCTCCGGCGAACAGATCGTATTCTCCAACAACGATCTTCTCTCGAGCAGGGTCAGGAACTTCAAGCGCATGTGGGAGCGGCGCGTCGTCTTTTCTATCGGCGTGACCTACCAGACTCCCGCGGAGAAGCTCGAGGCAATACCCGGCATCATCCGGGGGATCATTGAAGGGCAGGAAACGGCCCGTTTCGACAGGGCCCACTTCTCGAGTTACGGCGATTTCGCCCTGGTCTTCGAGATGGTGTACTTCGTGAAAGACCCGGACTACGGCGTCTACATGGACACCCAGCAGTCGATCAACCTGGCGATCTTCCGCCGGTTCGAAGAGGAGGGGATCGAGTTCGCCTATCCGACCCAGACCCTTTTCCTCGTTCCACCATCACCTGGCGGGGGTTCGCCGGGAGTCAGTCAGTAGAGATTTTCTGACGAATGCAAGATGTTTGGCTTTTTGATTCTTGAAATTTGCCTCAGTGCTGGAAGATGTGTCAATAAAAAGTGGCGGAAGCGTGCGGGAATCGAACCCACCGGAGACGCCCTGCGACGCCTCCCTGACCGGGTTTGAAGCCCGGGGGGGCCACCAGCGCCCCATCCGCTTCCACCAAGGGGTTATCCGTTATCTGTAAGTCCAGCGTCCAAAGTCCCGTATCCCGGGAAAAAAGTCATTTTGACTGAGATCTATGAACCCGGAACTCTGAACTAGGAACTGGCTTTCTTCCCCTTCCCCTTCTGTTCCTTCGCCCTTCTCTTTCTCGCCTTCTCCCTCCTTTTGCGCCGCCTCTTGATCTCTTTTTTTCTTTCGGTTACCACTGAATACCCCCTTTGCCTGTCCGTCTGAATCCGAATGCTAAAGTTTCAAAAGGTTTAGGACGATAAAACGGTCGTTGATAATTATTCGCGATTAATGTTCGCTTTTGGCAAGGAGATTATAACACACTCATATTTGGGGGAAGGATAATGAGAAAAATTTTTGCTTTTTCCTGCATCCTCGCGGCGGCAGTGGTCCTGTCCGCCTGGCCGGCTGGAGACTGCCTCGCGGAGAAAAGTTTCGAGGTCGGCGCGAGGGGGTATTACTGGGACACGAGTCTCGACGCCACGATGCAGACAGAGCCCGACCCGGAGATCGATCTCAAGGAAGACCTGAACATAGATGACGAGGCATTTTTCAACGGGGAAGTCTTCTTTCGGTGGGGAAGACACCATTTTACCGTCGCTTACACGACGGTTTCCCAGAGCGGTTCCTCTACGGATGGGTTCGTATTCAACGGAATTCCTTTTACGGGGGCCGTCGAATCGGATCTCGAATACGACCTTATCGATGGGATCTACCAGTACGACCTGGTCAAGTTCAACCCGGTGATCGCCACGTTTAACCTCGGGCTCCTGCTGCAGGTGAAGTATATCGATGGATTTGTCCAGGTTGCCGGTGATGTCCCCGGTTTCGGCAGTACGGTGGAAAAAGAATCCTACTCGGCGCCGGTACCGATGGTCGGAGTCGGAGCGGGCGTCGGAATAATCGACAATGCCGTTATGCTGGAAGCCCGCGTTTCCGGGCTCGAATATTCCGGAGACAGGGCGATAGACGGCCAGGGGATGCTGGTATTTGCTCCCCCCTTCATTCCCTTCCTGAAGGTCTTCGGCGGGTACAAGATACTCGATGTGAAAGTGGACGAGGGCGGATTTAAAATCGACTACGAACTCGACGGCTTTTTCGGGGGGCTCCAGCTCAGCTTCTGAAACCAGTTTCCAGTTTAGAGTTTCGAGTTTGAAGCTTCGCGTTTCGCGTAAAACAATATCGTTCAGATAAACTTGACATCTGCTCTTCCCGGGTGTTCATTCCGCATTCCGAATTCCGCATTACCATCTACCGTATGATTTGTCTGGTATCCCGGATTGCCCCTTATTTTCTCACGCTGAACTCACACCCGCAGTAGTTTTGCCTGTAAAGGCCGTATTCTTTCGACAGGGCGAGGCTCTTTTTGAACCCCTCATTTTTTTTCAGGTCCAGCTCGATAAAGAAGAGACCATGTTTCTCCCCCATGTCTCTTCCCAATTCATTGACCATGTCGGCGCTTTTGCGGGGAGAGACGGTCAAAACCGTGGTGAAGGCGTCGATCCCCTTGCGGGCAGCCATCTTCGCCGTTTCCTCGAGGCGCATTTTGATGCAGATTCTGCAGCGCTCGCCCCTTTCCGGCTCTCCCTCGAACCCCTGGATGGCTTCGTACCAGGCAGCGTGGTCACGCTTTCTCCTGGAGAGGTCGAAGGGGAGGGACGACCCGAACTTTTCCGTTTCGCGGAGCCGCTTTTCATGCTCCGCCTGCGGCCATATGTTGGGGTTGTAGAAAAAGCCCGTGACCGCTCCGAATGCTTCCCTGATCGCCTGGACGCCGTAAGCAGCGTCGGGTGCGCAGCAGATGTGGATAAGCGTATGGTCGGGGAGGTTATCGGGGGCCCGCAGTATCTTCATTGTGTCTCCAGGGGGATCTCTCTCTCATTATATGCCATACGGCGGCAAAGGTGGAACCCGTTTTACCCCCAACCGCCGGGACGGGATACCCGGATGCCTTCGGCCCCCCCTTTTCCCTTTGAAACTTTGTGCTCGATGGGTGAAACTAAAAAGGGAGAGCAGGTAAGTGCTCCCAACCGCCTGCATTCTCCCTTCTCCTGTGATAATCTGCCTGAGGGATAGGAAACCATGAGGAAGAACAGAACAAATATAATACTCTTTGTCCTGACCCTTCTCTCCACGACCGTTGCCGGGGCCTTCCTATCGGGGGTGAACCCCTTTTCAGAGTTCTCGAAGGCCTACTACGGTCTCATGTTTTCCATACCCCTCATGTCGATCCTGGTTGTGCACGAACTCGGTCACTACATCGCCGCACGGTACCACCGGGTCGTGGTCACGCCGCCCTATTTTATCCCCGCCCCCTCCATAATCGGTACCTTCGGGGCCTTCATCAAGATAAAATCGCCCCTTCCCGACCGCAACGCCCTTATCGATATAGGAGCCGCAGGTCCCCTGGCAGGAATTGCCGTTGCCATTCCCGTGCTGGTCATCGGCCTCGTTCAATCGGAGGCGCGGGAGGTGGTCAATCTGAGCGGCATATCCCTTGGCACGTCGATACTCTTTGACTTTCTCACCAGGCTGGTTCACGGTACCGTTCCCGAGGGGTATGATATCGTCCTCCATCCCGTTGCCTTCGCGGGGTGGATCGGCATGCTCGTCACGGCCCTCAACCTTCTGCCGGTAGGCCAGCTCGATGGGGGACACATTGCCTATGCCCTCTTCGGGCAAAGGTATTCCGGCGTCTCCCGCGTATTCCCGATCCTGCTCATTCCCATGGGTATGCTGTGGGAAGGATGGGTCATCTGGGCGATCCTTCTCATATTGCTCGGAACCGGCCATCCCCCGCCTATGGACGTGGAGACGGAGCTGACCAGGGGAAGGAAGATCGCCGGGTATCTCTCCCTGGTCACGTTTATCCTCTGCTTTACGCCCGTGCCGGTTAGGTTTTGAATCCTTCGAAGGGGAGATTCAGCATAAAAGACATCCATCTCATGATCGAATATATGAAGAGGAGAAAGGACAAGTACGTCCTTTTTTCCATTCTCCGCTTTCTTTCCAGCCTGACGGGTCTCTTCGTCCCCTGGTACCTGAAAAGCGCCGTCGACTCCATGAAGATCGAGGGGGGTACTCCCCTGTTCGTCGATGCCCTCTTGCTCATGCTTTTGTTCGCTTTTCTTCAGGGATTCTTCAGGTTTTTCGGGAGGCGGGGGTTTCTCGTCCTCGCCCGGGACATCGAAGGGGATATCCGGGATGACCTGTTTCGGAAAGTGGTGAACGCCCCCTTCCCCTTTTACGACAGGTTCGCTACGGGTGACATCATGTCCCGGGCGGTAAACGATCTGAACGCCATATGGCTTCTCCTCGGGCCCGGTTTCCTCACGCTCATCGGCACGGCATTTACCTATGTGATCGGGATTTTCTTTCTCCTCAGGATAGACCCGGTTTTGACCCTCCTCGTTCTCGTTCTCATTCCGGTGGCGGCCCTCTTCGGGAGGGTCTACAGCAGGCGGCTCTACCGGCTTCACCGGTCTGCCCAGGAAACGCTTTCCCTTCTGTCGGACAGGTTGAACAACTTCATCACCGGCATTCGTATCATCAAGTCCTACACCATGGAGGATTTCGTCGCCAGGGAGTTTTCTCACACCTCCGAAGATTATTGCGGGAAAAACATAGAGGTTTCGAAGGTCTCCGCCCTGTTTCACGGCACCTTCGCAGCGGCGACGGGTTTCGGCGTTCTCCTGGTTCTTGCCGTCGGCGGGCTCTTCGTTATCCAGAAGAGGATCTCCCTCGGTGGGTTTGTGGCCTTCACCTCATACATAGGGATTCTTTCCTATCCCGCCATCGCCGTGGGCTGGATTATCAACCTCTACCAGCGGGGAACCTCTGCGGCCGGGAGGATACGTGAGCTGATGGAGATGGAGGAGGAGCCGGGGGGTGCGGAGGAGGATGAAGAGATCATGACCCTGGAACTCGAGGGGGTTACCTTCTCCTACATCGAAGGCGGTTCACCCGTGCTGGATGGCTTAGATCTCCGGGTTGAGAAAGGAGAGGCGGTGGGGATCACGGGCCTTACCGGTTCCGGGAAAAGTACGATCGTAAAGCTCCTCCTGGGATTTTACCAGCCCCGTTCCGGGACGATCCGGATAAACGGAAAGCCCCTGGCATCTTTCAAAAAGGGGTGGCTCAGGAGGAAGGTAGGGGTGGTCTTCCAGGACCCCCATCTTTTTTCCGATACCATCCTCGAGAACATATCCTTTCCCCTCGAAGAGCCGAGCTTCGACCGATCGGTCGCGTGTGCCGCGATGGCCTCTGTGGACCGGGAGATAGAAACCTTCCCCGGGCAATACCAGGCGGTAATCGGAGAGAGAGGCGTTACCCTCTCAGGAGGGCAGAAGCAGAGGCTCACCCTGGCCCGAACGATCTGCCACGAGAGTGAGCTGATCGTGCTCGACGATTCCTTTTCCTCAGTCGACGGGAGGACGGAGAAGAACATTATCGGCAACCTCATGAAGCTCAAGGGCACCAGGACGATCATTCTCATCTCCCACCGCCTCTCTGCCCTCTCTCTCTGCGACCGCATTGTTGTTATAGATGAAGGAAGGGTGATCGAGGAGGGGACCGAGGACGTACTTCTGAAGAGAAGGGGGCTCTATTACCGCTTTTCCGTGAGACAGTCTCTTGAAGGACTCGGGGAAAGGTGACGGCCATGCGAAGGGTAGACGTCCACGATAAGGTCTCCGTAAAAGACATCGACTTGAGGATGACATTGCGGCTTCTCTCCTTTGTGGGGCCTCACCGCCTTCTCGTTGTCATCGCCCTTGCAGCCATGGTCCTTGCCACGGGTTTCAACCTGCTCCAGCCCTATGTCATAAAACTCGTGATAGATGAGAACCTCGTGAAGGGCTCTCTCACCGGTTTTTACGGGTATGTCGTGCTCTTTGGCGTCGCGGTTATAGGAAGGAATGTTTTCTCCTACCTTCAAATGGTCATTGTCACCATCCTGGGGCAGCGGGTGATCCTCGATATGAGAAAGAGGCTCTTTAAGAAAGTCGTCGAGCTGCCCCTATCCTTCTACGACAGGAACCCGACGGGGAGGATCATCACGCGCCACATCTCCGACATCGAAGCGGTGAACGAGATGATTTCGTCGGGCCTGGTTTCCGTGATAGGCGACCTGGTGATGGTCCTCTCGATCGCGGTGATCCTGCTTCTTCTGGACAAAAGCCTGTTCTTCTATACCCTCGTCTCCATTGTTCTTCTCCTTGTCTTCGCCCATTTTATGAAGGTAAGGCTGAGGGAGACCAACAGGGATTTGAGGAAGAACACCGCCAGGATGAACGCCTTCCTGCACGAGTACATAGCGGGTATCGGCGTTGTCAAGGGATTCGGGAGAGAGGAGAAGATACGGCGGAAATTCAGGGTTCACAACGACGATTTCAAGCGCGCCGGAATGAAGCTGTCCACCCTGTACTCCGTGTACTTCCCCGGTGTGGAGTTCATCTCTGCTCTCGCCCTGGTAATCGTCCTCTTCAAGGGGGGGCTCGGGGTAATCGGCGGGACGATCACGATTGGCACCGTCATCGCTTTTGCCGGCTATCTCGAAAAGTTTTTCGGCCCCGTGAAGGATATGAGCGACAAGTACAATATCCTCCAGTCAGCCCTCGCGTCATGCGAGAGGATCTTTACCATACTGGACATGAAATCCTCTCCCGAGTACGCCTCGCCCCCCGCAGCATCCCGATTCCCGCATCCTCCCGAGGATAAAACCCCAGGGGGCGATCCCCTGATCGAATTCAGGAATGTAGAGTTCGATTATGGCGGGGAGGAGGTTCTCAAAAAATTTTCACTCTCCATCGACCAGGGAGAGAAAGTGGCCATCGTCGGCCCGACGGGCGCCGGAAAAACAACGATAGTGAACCTTTTGCTCGGGTTTTACCACCCCCAGGCAGGAGAGATTCTCTACGCAGGGAGAGATATCAGAACCCTGGACATCGGCGGTTTGCGGCGAAAGGTGGTGCTGATTCCCCAGGAACCATTTCTCTTCAACGGCACCGTCCTCGACAATATCCTTGCCGGGGAGGAGTTCGATGAAGAGTGGCTCGAAGTTACGCTGAAGAGCTGTGGCATCGTCAAGTTCGTCGAGAACCTTCCCGATGGCCTGAATACTTTTGTGGGTGAACGGGGAAGCAGATTTTCGGCCGGGCAAAGGCAGCTCGTTTCCTTCGCCCGGGCTATTTACCACCGTCCGGAGGTGCTTATCCTCGACGAGGCTACGGGGAACATAGATCCGGAGACCGAGCACGACGTCACCTCGGCGATCAGAAAAATGATGGAGGGAAAAACATCAATCGTCATCGCCCATCGTCTTCAGACGGTGGTGGAATGTGATAAAATCGCTGTAGTTGTGAACGGGAATGTTGCTGAGGAGGGGCCGCATGGAGCGCTGCTTCGTGCGAAGGGATACTACAGTGCGCTTTACGGTCTGCAGATAACCTCTTAGGAAAAAAGTGCTTTCGTGGAGGGGCGCCATGCGTGTCGGCACGGTGTACCAAACAGATCTTCGCGATTTGAAGCTGTTTGCCAGGGGAAAGGTGCGGGATATTTATGACCTGGGGGAGGAGCTCTTGATCGTGGCAACCGACAGGATTTCCGCTTTCGATGTTGTTCTCCCTGCCGGTATCCCCGGCAAAGGCAGGGTCCTGACGGCCCTCTCCCTTTTCTGGTTCGATTACATGAAAGACATCGTGGGCAACCATCTCATAACGGCAGATGTGAGCCGGTATCCCCAGCCGGCAAGGAAATATGCCGAAGAGCTCGACGGCAGGTCGATGCTGGTGAGGAAGGCGAAACCCTTCCCCGTTGAGTGCGTGGTGCGGGGATACCTCTCGGGCTCGGGATGGATCGAGTACCGGGAATCGGGGAGCGTGTGCGGCGTCGACCTTCCCGGGGGGATGCAGGAATCGGACAGACTGCCGGAGCCGATTTTTACCCCCGCCACCAAGGAGGCGGTGGGCGATCACGATATCAACATCTCCTTCGATGAGATGATAAGCATAACGGGTTTCGACATCGCTTCACGGCTCAGGGAATATTCCCTTGCCCTGTACGGCAAAGCCAGCGAGTATGCTCACGGGAAGGGGATAATAATTGCCGATACGAAGTTTGAATTCGGCCTCTATCGCGGCGAGGTGATTCTCATCGACGAGGTCCTGACACCCGACTCTTCCCGGTTCTGGCCCGCCTCGCGCTACGCGCCGGGCGGTGCCCAGGAGAGCTTCGACAAACAGTTCGTGAGGGACTACCTCCTGACCCTCGACTGGGACAGGCAGGCACCGGGACCCGAACTTCCCGAGGATGTCATAGGGGCAACGTCTGAAAAGTACAGGGAGGCGTTACGTATCATCACCGGATCAGAGATGTGAGCACGATAGGGCCAGAAGAAAGGCGGAGGTTAAACCTTTGATCGATGGGTGAGGTGAAGAAGAAAAAGCTCACCGTTTCCGTAATTGGCGGGGGGCCATCGGGCTCTTCGGCGGCGATACGGCTCCTCAAGAGATGCGCCGAAGAGGGGCTCGATCACCGGGTGCTCCTCTTCGAGGGCAAGGACTTCGACATCCACTACAATCAGTGCGCGGGCGTTCTGGCTCCCCCCATCGAGAGCATCATGCGGCAGGAGCTCGGCGTCGAGCTGCCCCTTGCCCTCTACAAGAGGCAGATAAGGGGATACCGGCTCTACGCGGGAGGAAAAGATGTCCTCCTCGTTGGCGAGCGGCGGGGCGGTCCCCACTTCGCCGTCAGGCGGGTCAGGTTCGACCGGTACATGCTGGAAAAGGTGAGGGAGTTCGGTGCCGAGGTTATCCAGAGCCGCGTCGAGGGGATCGAGTTCTACGGGGGAAGGCAGGGGGGGAACTCGGTGATCTACTCGGAGGAGGGGACCTTCCTATCGGATTACGTTATCGGCGCATTCGGTCTCGATGACGGGATGCTCGACATCTTCGAGCAGTCCACCGGGACCTACAGAAGGCCGGAAAGGTTCATGACCTCCTACGTGACGAAGTTCCACACCGACAGGAAGTTCATCGAAAAAAAGCTGGGCGACATCATATACGCATTTCTCTACCCTCCCGTTTCTCCCCGGGTGGAGTTCGGGGCGATAACGCCGAAGGGGGATCACGTCGTCGTGAATATTGCCGGTGTGGGTATCACGGTTGATGATTTTTTGAGGTTTCTCGAGCGAAGGGAGGTCAGGGAGTACCTTCCGCCGGTCGAGCCGGACCTTTTCGAGGTCTACCGGGGGAAGTTCCCCGCCTCTCCGGCCAGGGGAGTGACGGGGCCCTGCTATGTGGTGACGGGGGATGCTACGGGGTTTTTGCGGCCCTTCAAGGGGAAGGGGATTACCACCGCTGTTCTCACGGGTATTTACGCGGGGGATGCCGTTATCGACCATCACCTGCGGGGCGTGAATCTCGATTCCTATGAAGCACGGTGCAGGGAGTTCATGGGTGACTACATTTACGGGACGGGAGTGAAGGCGCTGGCGACCATCGCGTCCAAAATAGGCGCCCTCAGCTCGATTCTCGAGGCATCCAAAACGGACAGGGGGCTCTACGAGGCACTCTTCAACGCCGTTTCTGGGGACAGCTCCTTCAAGAATATATTGAAAACCAACTTTACCATGAAAACGGTGTTGAACGTCATGAAGTTCAGATTGAGAGAGGTCTGATATGAAAGGGAAGGCGAAGATACGGAAAATGACGGTGAACGACGTGGCGGCTGTACTCTCGATAGATGAAAAGATTACCGGTGAGCCTCACGAGGCACAGTGGGAGTCCAGGATTCTCGACCACATCACCTCCAATCCCCTGGGTTGCCTCGTGGCAGAGGTGGATGGGCAGATAGCGGGATTTATCATCTCCGATATCCGGGGCTGGGAATTTGGCATCCCCAAGTGTGGCTGGATCGAGATCGTCGGCGTCGACCCTGACATGAGGATGCGGGGCGTTGCACGGGCTCTTATCGATGGCTTGGCCGATTTCTTCAAGATGAACGGTGTCAGTGACGTTAAAACGATGATAAACTGGAACGATGGGGGACTGGTGAGCTTTTTCAGGTCTCTTGGATTTGGCCGGTCTGAGTTCATCGTGCTCGAGAAGGAGCTCGGGGAAGGTTGATTGGAACATGAAGACATACAAAAAGCTTTTCCTGAAGACCGGGGACCTCATTGTTCACGTTCGCCAGCCCCAGTGGGGCATAGGCGAGGTGGTCGAGTCGACGGTGTCGGTGCTCGACGGTGGCGGTTGTTACGTCAAGGTCGTCTTCGATGATGGCGACCTGAGGATATTCAATAACGACTTCGACAGTGAATGGTGCTGTTACTACTTCGGGATAAGGAAATGTGACGATAACGGCAGAGTCTACTGAGCCCGCCTCGCACGTCCATGCCTGCAAGGAGCGATATCTGGTGGGAGGACGAAACATTTCCAAAGTTGACCTTCTGGGACTTGCCCTCATAGCTCTTTTTTCCCTGTGGGGGCTGTTTCTTTTGTTTGCCCAATCGACAAATCCAGACAAGCGGGAAGGAGCGGCCGGTGACTCAACCGCCCTGGTCTCCAGGGCGTCCAGCCTGGAAGTTTCGGGAAACATCCAGGGGGCCCTTGCGCATTACCGGGATGCCATCGACCTCAGGCCTTCCCTCTGTGACCCCAAGTCCGGGGACTTTCTCGGGAGGGGGTTCGAGGAAAAGATAAACGCTTGGATACGGGGCCTGAAAAAAGGGGAGATCGAGAACACGCAGGGGGCCCTTGAGAACGCAGCGTATATTTTCAGAAAGTTAAACGGCGGCTGCGGATGAACAGCAGGTTCGGGGGATGCAATGAGGAGGAAAAAGATATATTTCGATCCCTTCGATGATTTCCTTCGAGTCTTCTCAGATGGGCTCGTCCAGGGAGAGAGGGGGAGGGAGGAGAGCCCCTGGCGCCCGGGGGTGGACATCTACGAAATCGAGAAAGGCATCATCATCGTCGTAGAGCTGCCCGGGGTGAAGAAGGAAAACCTCGAGATCAGCCTGGATGAAGACTACATCATCATCGAGGGAAGACGCTACGAACCGGTGTATCAGTTTGTCAAGTGCCATCACCGGGAGAGCCTGTATGGAAATTTCAGGCGGACGATTAAGCTTCCCCGGAGGATCGACGAGGAAAATATCAAGGCCGAGCTCAGAGAGGGTCTTCTCCTTGTATACCTTCCTGTCAGGGAGGAGGAGACAGCGAAGATAAGAATAGACTGAAGGGGGGATAATGCCGACCATTCTCAATCCTGACGGTACGAGAGCGCTGCCCAGGCCGGTCAAGCGCGATTTCGGTGAAACCGTCGAGATTCCCGTCCTGCCGATCCGTGATTCGGTGCTTTTCCCGGAGATGATTCTCCCGATGAGGATCGAGGACGAGAGGTCCATACGCCTCGTCGATGATGCCCTGGTGGAGAAAAAGAGGATCGGGGTTCAGGCTGTCATGTCCGATGTGGAGGAGGTAAAGAGGTTCGACAACCTCTATCCCGTGGGGACCCTGGCGAACATACTGAAAAAAATCATGATGCCCGACGGGGCGATCAATATTCTCATCCAGGGGACCGTCCGGTACCGGGCTGTGAAGGTTGTCTCCGTGGAGCCCTACTTTCAGGTCGTGGCGAATCTCCATGCCGACGAGCCGGTGACGGGGAAGGAGGCGCAGGCGCGGGTCGAGCTGCTGATCAACCTCTTTTCCCAGTTCGTTGACCTTGCGGCCTACCTCCCCCCGGAGCTCAAGATCATGATCGTGAACATAGAGAATCCCGGCCAGCTTGCCGACTTTGCCGTTTCGGGCCTCAAGGTCAGCGTGGCCGAGAAGCAGAAGGTGCTGGAGGAGTTTTCCGTCCTGAAGAGGATGGAGATGGCCATCTCCATCCTCTCGAACCAGATTGAGGTCATGGAGATAGGCAAAGGCATCGAGGAGAAGGTGAAGGGGGAGATGGACCGCGCCCAGCGGGAATTTTATCTCCGGGAGCAGCTGAAGGCGATCCAGCAGGAACTCGGAATCGTAGACGAGCAGCAGCAGGAAGCGGAGCGGCTGCGAGAGAGGATAGAGCAATCGGGAATGTCCGACGTGGCCCGGAAGGAGGCGGAGGGGGAACTGAAACGCCTTGCCGTCATGCACCCCTCCTCGGCGGAATACGGTGTCATACGGACCTACCTGGAGTGGATGGTCGGATTGCCGTGGCAGGTGGAGACGAAAGATTCGCTCGACATCGGGAGGGCCAGGAAAATCCTCGAAGAGGACCACTACGGCCTCGATAAAGTCAAGGAGAGGATACTCGAATATCTCTCGGTGAAAAAACTCAAGGAGGAGGCGAAAAGCCCGATCCTCTGCTTCGTGGGGCCGCCCGGTGTGGGAAAGACCTCTCTTGGACGGGCAATCGCAAAAAGTCTCCAGAGGAAGTTCATACGCATATCCCTGGGCGGTATGCGTGATGAGGCGGAGATCCGGGGACACAGGAGGACCTACATCGGCGCAATGCCGGGAAAGATAATCCAGGAGATAAAGAGGTGCGGGAGCAGGAACCCCCTGTTCATGATGGACGAAATTGACAAGATCGGCGTCGATTTTCGGGGCGACCCGGCCTCGGCGCTGCTGGAGGCTCTCGACCCGGAACAGAACAACTCTTTTGCCGACCACTACCTGGGGGTCCCATTTGACCTTTCAAGGGTTCTCTTCATAACGACGGCGAACATTATTCTGCCCATTCCCCCCGCCCTGCGCGACAGGATGGAGGTTATCGAGATCAGCGGCTACACGGTAGAGGAGAAGGTGGAGATAGTCATGCGGCACCTCCTTCCGAGGGTTCTGGAACAGAACGGCCTTACGAAGCGCGACGTGAAGATGACTAGGCGGGCGGTGAGGAAGGTGATCACCGAGTATACGAGAGAGGCGGGACTGAGAAACCTGGAGCGGAGCCTTGCCGCCATAATGAGAAAGATAGCCGTTGGCTTTGCCGAGGGCAAGAGAGACCCCGTCCGCGTGGACGGAGGTGACGTTCCCGGCTACCTTGGGGCCGAGAAATATCTCGATGATGTGCGGGAGAGGACGGCGAAGACGGGCGTTGCCGCCGGACTTGCCTGGACCAGCGTGGGCGGGGAGATCATGTTCGTGGAAGCAACGAAAATGCCCGGCAAGGGCAAGATGGTTCTCACCGGCTCCCTCGGAGAGGTGATGAAAGAGTCGGCCCACATCGCCCTGAGCTATGTGCGCAGCAGGGCGGCGCAGGAAGGCATAGGAAAGGAGGAGTTTGAAACGTCGGACTTGCACATCCACGTTCCTTCCGGTGCGATTCCGAAAGACGGTCCATCTGCGGGGGTCACCATATATTCCGCCCTCTACTCGCTTTTGACCGGCCGGCCCGTGAGAAACGACGTGGCGATGACCGGCGAGATAACCCTGCGGGGGTATGTGCTCCCCGTGGGCGGAATTATGGAGAAGGTCCTCGCCGCGAAGCTGGCGGGGATAAGGAGGGTCATCCTGCCCGAGAGAAACAGGAAGGATATCGAGGAGATACCTGAAGCGAGCAGGACGGGGCTCAATTGCGTCTTCGTAAAAGACATGGATCAGCTTATAGAAAATGTCCTAGCCAGGAGGAGCCATGGGAAAAGCCGAGAGAAGTGATCTGGGTGGCCGGGGTCAATCCCGTTTCCTGCTTGCGTGCATAATCGCCCTGGGCGTTCTCTTTTTGTGTGCCCGTTCCTCCGTGAGTGCCGTGAAGCCGGGGGATAAAATCTCCCAGTTGTCCGCGAAAACCATCGAGGGCGAAGATGTGACGATCGATTTTTCAGGCGAGTCTTCGCCCGTCATACTCACCTTCTGGTCCATATACTGCAAGTCCTGCTCGGAGGAGCTGGAAAAGGTTCAGGCTCTCGTGGCGAAGTACGGCTCCAAGGCCGTGAGGGTCTATGCCGTCAACGAGGATTATGACCTGAAGCGGGAACGGGTGTCCAGATTCCTCAACGACCTCGAGAAGAGGATCGGGAAGATAAATTTTACCGTCCTGTATGACGAGGATGCGCAGATTTTCAAATCCTTCTCCCTTGTCCACATGCCCACGCTCATCTATATCGACAAGGATGGCGAGGTGAGGGAGATAATCGAGGGGTTCGACCGGGGAAGGCAGAGGGCGGTGATATCGGCGCTGTCGAAGCTCATAGAGGAAGTGACGCCCGATAGGCTGAAGGAGGTGGAGGGGGAAAAGTACTACGAGGTCTCGATCCGCGTGCCCGTGTGCGGCATTTACCGCGAGGGCAAATGGGTCCGTCCCGTTGATGATTCCCGGGAAGAACGGGGAAAATCTCTGGAGCGCGCAACCTCGGTCGCCGAGTACCTGGCCGGCAGGGAGGCACTCAGGATGGCCCTGGAAGATGTGGGGGTGAACGTAAGCACCGCCAAAAAAGAGCCCAGCTGCGTGAATACCTTCGGGATCGAACCGGAGATGTATCTGGGAGAAAAGGACGCCCTCGACCTGTTTGCCGAGACGTTCAACACGCGGCATTTCATCGGCAGGGAAGAGAGCAAGAACAGGGCCGAGGGGAGGTTTATCTGGACCTTCTCCGTCTATAAGGCGAATCTCAGGAAACTCCGTGACAGGGTCATAGAGAAGGGGTTCTCTCCCCATTCCTTTACCTACGTGCTCAAATTCGTCAATGCAGACTTCTTCAATCACGCGGAGTTTGCCGAAAAGCTGCCGCGCCAGATTCCCCTCGTCAGCTCCTTGAAAACCGTGTCGAGAGACGGCCAGATCATAGAGGACGAGCTCAGATGCCACATGGCGGATGTGGAGAGCCTGACGCTGGCCCTCGAGGGCCTCAACCTCGAGAGGGAGAGGATTTCTGCGATTTCTCTCGGCGGAAACGTGATCGAGATTCAGTTCCTTCGATGAGTGAAGACTTTATCGAGAAACTGGGGGGCATTCTCAAGAGTCCCGGTACCGATCCCGATAACCCCCACCCCGATCTGCGCGCTGCCTCTGTCCTCGTCCCGCTCATGGAGTCCCGGGGTACAATCTCCTTTGTTTTCTCCACGAGGACCGACAGCGTCCCCCACCATAAAGGACAGATCTGCTTCCCCGGGGGGTCCAGGGAATCGGGTGACGAGTCGCTTCTCGATACAGCCCTCAGGGAGGCGGAAGAGGAGATGGGGATAAGGAGGGATGACGTGAGAATCCTGGGAAGAATGGAACCCGTTGCTACGATGACCATGTTTTTCATCACCCCCTATGTCTGCTCTGTACCACCACGCTACAGTTTCACACCGGATCCCTTCGAAGTAGAGGAGATCTTTACCGCTCCC
>JBFFNJ010000022.1:0-16627 GCA_041563215.1 Candidatus Deferrimicrobia bacterium
AATCGAGTGCTCCCATCTCGAACATCCTCTCCATGAGGATCTCCACGTGCTGGGGATTCATGTCATCGACGTTCGTTTCCATGATAACGGCCCGGTCTCCTGACGGGGAGAACAGCGCCTCTCCCCTGATGACGCGAAGAACGTTCGGCCTTTCCGGTATTACCATGCGGCCGATCCCGTATCCCGTGCCGGTAACGGTGAAGGATGGCGCCGGTTGAAACTTCGCTCCTGCAGAAACGATGAGTGCCGCTCCCGTCGGCGTAACAGCCTCCCCCTGAAACTCGGCCTGCCGCAACACCGCTCCCGTCCCCTTCAACAGCTCGAGCGTGGCGGGAGCAGGGACAGGGTAAGTTCCGTGATCCGTTGCAACGGACCCCCGCCCCGGCGGCAGATCCGAGCAGTAGACGAGATCGGGTTTCAAAAGGTTAAGGTAAGAGAAAAAGGTGGCGATGTCCACGATCGAGTCTACCGCACCGACCTCGTGAAAATGCACTTCCCCGGGGGAAACACCGTGGATGATCGATTCCGCATTTGCAAGGCACGTGAACGCCTCGATGGAGCCAGCCACCACCTCGTCGGGGAGGCTTGAATCCTCGAAGAGGGATCTGATGACTTCCAGGTTTCGGGGGACCGCTTCCCGGGAGTTCGTGGTTACTTGGAAGCCCTTTCCCGAAATCCCCGAAGAGGTTCTATCGACGACATCGACACTGACGCCCCTGAGGCCAAGATCCCGCGCCACCTTCGCACCCACATCCTCGCGTCCCGAAAGGTCGGCAAGGGCCGCGCAGGCCATGTCGCCGCTTATGCCGGAGAAACAGTCGAAGAAGAGGATACTCTTTCCCGAGTATATTCTATTCAATGGTAATCCAGCCACGCTCCCTGATGGAGTTTAAAAATTCGACCACATCACCCTTCATCTCTTCCGAGTCGACCTCGAAGATCTCTGCAATTTCTTTCACGATAGTATCCACCGCGGCAATCCCGTTTATCCTGAGCCATATTTCCGCTCCCACCAGGTTGAGCTGGTGGATCGAATTTCCGGCCATGAGAGTGAGCACGCCGATATCCTCGTAATCTCCCCCTCTTTTCGCCTCCTCTCTTGCATTCTCGTACAAACCCTTCTCCAGCCGCCAGTTTACTTCAGGATTTCGCTTCGGCTTCATTGTTCCTCCCCTCCCTGTTATTCAGGAGCGTAGCAAAGTAGGCGGCTCCGAAACCGTTGTCGATGTTAACCACGACGACGCCGGGAGCGCACGAATTCAGCATTCCCAGGAGGGCCGATATCCCCCCGAAGGACGCCCCGTATCCCACGCTCGTCGGTACGGCAATGACCGGTTTTCCCGAAACCCCCCCGACCACCGAGGCCAGCGCTCCCTCCATGCCCGCAACCACGATGATGGTGCCGGCCCTATCCATCGTTTCCCTGTTGTAGAAGAGCCGGTGTATGCCCGCAACGCCAACGTCATACATCCTGTCGACTCTGTTCCCGAAAAATTCCGCCGTCAGGGCTGCCTCCTCCGCAACGGTGATATCCGAAGTGCCGGCAGAAGCCACGAGGATTGGCTTTGCATCGTCCCTTACCTCGACGCCGGCCCCGATGGTGACCACACGTCCCTCTTTCCGGTACCGCGCCCCGTCCATTTCCCGCTCTATCACCAATCCCTTATCCTCAGATACCCTCGTTACGAGGACTTTTCCGCTCTTTTCAAAAATCCTTTTCGCGATGGCCAGGATCTGGTCCGCCGTCTTTCCCTCGCCGTACACGACCTCGGGGATACCCGCACGCAATTCCCGGTGGTGGTCGATGGTGGCAAATTCGATGCTCTCGTAGACGAAGAGACGCATTCTCTCAACGGCGTCCCGTGCGGTTAAGCTGCCCTTCCTGTACCCATCGAGTATCTTTTCAATCTCTCTCTCGATCCCCTCCATCAATCCTCCTCACCGTAACGAGGTCAATCGTCTTTTCCGAGGTGCCAACGACCTTAATCTCGACCCCGGACTCCTCTATGACTTCGCCCGCCCGGGGTATGCAACCGCATTTTTCCATTATATATCCGGAAATGGTCTGAAAGTCCCCCCTTCCGAATTCCACTTTCAGCAGGTTTTCAACCACGGCAATCGGCGCTTTTCCGGAAACCACGTAGACGCCTTCTGCCTCCTTCCGTGAATAGAACTTGGCCCGGTCGAATTCATCCTCGATCTCTCCCACTACCTCTTCGAGTATGTCTTCGATGGTGATGATTCCCGTCACGCCTCCATGCTCATCCACCACGATTCCCATGGGCATGCTCTCCTTCTTCAGCGTTTCCAGCAGCTCGTCTATGGGGGCCGCCTCGGGAACGAAAAGGGCCTTTCTCGTAATCGACGATACGGGCAGGTCGACGGAGCGAACGGTAAAAGCGTCGAGCACGTTGATGAATCCCGTAACATTGTCGATTCTTTCGCTGAACAGGGGATACCGGGAAAAACCCCTGACCGAGGCCACCTCCACGGCTTCCCTTATAGTCTTGTCCTCGCTGAAGCAGACAACATCCACGAGGGGAACCATCACGTCCTTGACTTTCTTTTCCGAATACTCGAAAACCCTTCCCACCATCTTCTGCTCAAGCTCTTCCACATCGTCCCCCCTCCTGTACTCGGTTGCCATGTGAATCAGTTCCTCCCTCGTCACCCCCAGCTTCGCCGGTACGTCCACTTTGAAAACCTTGAGAAAAACCTCAGATAAGGATGATACGAGTGCAACAACGGGAGCAAATATATAGCTGAAAAAGTGAAGAAAGTATATGGCAAAGGGAGCCAGTCTTCGGGCGTGAGCCTGAAATATCGATTTCGGCAATATCTCTCCGAAGATCGAAACGAGAGGGACCAAAAGTGCAACCGACAGGATCTCACCATATTTTCCGAACCTGGATATGAAAAACGTAGTCACAAGAATCGTGTTCGCCACGACGGCCATATCCGTGCCTGTCAGGGAGGTCGCAAAGACCTTTTCCGGTTTTTCCAGTTTGTCCAGGGCTAACCGGGCATAGCGCTTCCCCTTTCCCGCCTCGTCCTTCAAAAAAGACCGGTCCACGGATATTATTGCGATCTCCGACCCGGTGAAGAGCCCTTCGATAAAGAGGAACAGTATTATCAGGGCGATACTCTCAAACCCCATCATCCCCTCCCTCTGCTTGCATCTTCAGGACTTTCACGTCGAGGATTCGTATTCCCTTGAGCTTTTCGACAGTGAATTCAATATCGCCGTAGAATACCTTCTCCCCCCGTTTGGGCAGGTATCCGAACAGGTGGAGGATAAAGCCGGCGATGGTTTCAAACTCATCATCTTCGATCTCCGTGCTGAAAATCTGATTGAACTTATCGATTGCCATCTTGCCGCTGATGACCTTCGTCATCTCATCGATATTCCGTAATTCGTCTTCTTCCCTGTCGTATTCGTCCCGTATTTCTCCGAACAGCTCCTCGAGGATATCCTCCATCGTCGCGATTCCCGAAACGTCACCGAACTCATCGATGATGACGGACATGTGAGTCTTCCTTTTTCTCAGGTCGCTCAAAAGATCGGAAAGTCTCTTCGTCTCGGGGACGAAATAGGGCTCGCGCAGATACTGGTGCCAGTCCACATCCGTTGTCTGGTCTTCGGCGTGTTCGAGTATCTCCTTGAAATAGAGAATTCCGATGATGTTGTTTCTCTCGTCCCTGTATACCGGTATCCGTGAGTGGCGGTATAACTTTATCTGAGAAACGACATCGGGAAAGCGGGTTGAAGACTCGATCATGAACACGTCGTTGACCGGCGTCATGGCCTCGTACGCCGTCTTGTCACCGAGGTCGAATATGTTGTGGATAAGAGACGATTCGGTTTGGTCAACCTCTCCAATTTTCTCTCCCTCGTCCACGAGGGTCCTGAACTTGCTCTCGGAAAAATAGAGAAGGTCTTCCGATTCTTTGAACCCGAAGAGGAAGAGAAACCCCCCTGCTATTTTCTCAACGAGATATCGAAAGGGGCCGATGATCCTCATAAAATACTTGAGGGGGAAGGAGGCAAATTTCACGTATTTGGATGAATGGGCAAAGGCGATGCTCTTGGGGATAAGGTCGCCGAATATCAAGATGGCGAATGTCGATATGATGAGCGAGTATATTTCACTGCCCGTGTAAAGGGCCCGGGTAAACAGACCGGTGATAATCGATGAGATTGCAATGTTCGCTATCTCGCCCCCGATCAGGATTGTGATGATGAGGCGCCGCGGATCAGCCCGCAGATATGAGATCCGGGAATAATGGGACGGGCCCGTTTCCTTGATAATGTTCAGCTCCGGCACGGAGACGGAAAAAAAGGCCGTCTCCGAGCCTGAGAAAAACGCCGACATGGCAAAAAGAATGAGTAGAAAAAAGAGCTCGTTCAATGATCCTGGTTCCCCTTCGCGGCAAAATGTTCGAAAAAGGGCCTGGCCCGTCGAGTCAACTTCACCTCACCACTTCTTTTTTTCACGTGGATCCCCTTTCGTCCCTCGATCCGGCCTATCCGGTAGAGCTTGTCCTTTTCGGGCCACTTCGCCAGCGCCTTCTCTCTCTTCGGGCTTATCGTGAACAGGAGATGATAATCCTCTCCCCCGAAGAGGGCAGTGTCTTCCCATGGGAGGCCGAGGCGAAGTGAGAGAGCTTTCACCCCTTCGGGCACCGGCACTTTCGACAGGTCGATCGTGGCACCCGCCCCCGAATCCTCCAGCACGTGCCCGAGGTCGACGAATACGCCGTCGCTGGTGTCGATCATGGCGTTGGCCAGGCCCCGGTCGCCGAGAAAGCAGCCAAGATCGATGTCCACGTGGGGCCTTAGATGCCGGGCTACGGCCATCCTCTCGGCCCGGGAGCCGCCTTTTTCGCGCCCTGCACCCCTTCGAAGCAGTAACATGCCCAGGTGTGAAAGCCCCGGGATTCCCGATATGTAGATGTGGTCCCCGACCTTTGCTCCTTTCCTCGTGACAGGCCTTTTGCCGACGACGCCAAGCAGGGTAATGGAGATTACGCACTTTTCCGCCCTGACCGTGTCTCCCCCGCCAAGTGCAACGCCGTATCTTCTGAGGACCCTTTTCAGCCCCCTTGCAAACGATTTCACAAAAGAAGGCTCGACGGACTCCGGTAAACCAACGGCCACGAAGGCAGCCAGCGGTCGCGCCCCCATAGCGGCAATATCGCTCAAATTCACCAGTATCGATTTTTCTCCCAGATGGTCGGGGGGAAAATAGGACAGATCGAAATGGACATCTTGAACCAGCATGTCCGTGGTAACGACAGCCTTGCCTTTGATGGGGCGAAGAACGGCAGAGTCATCTCCCGGCCCTATTGCGAATGCGTTGGATGGGGGAGTATTTCTCAAAAAAATCTCTCTGATTATCTCCCTCTCGCTTATTTTCCCCGGAGGGTCTTCGCCCCTGTCTGAACCCATCCAGACTTACTCCCTCAGCCTGATTTTTTCCGGGCCACCTGTTTCGCCCGGGGCTCTTTCGCTTTTCCCGCCCCCTTTTTCCCCTTCCTGAAGGGGTCCCGCTTCAGCGCTACCTTGAGCACATCATCCATGTTCGTAACCAATTCACAGCGAAGCTTCTTCCTGATGTATGGTGGCAGGTCGTTTAAATCCTTGCTGTTCTGATCCGGAAGGATGACGACTTTCATCCCGGCCCTCTGCGCCGCGAGGGATTTCTCTTTCAGGCCTCCTACGGGGAGAACCCTCCCCTTTAGGGTTATCTCCCCCGTCATCGCCACATCTTTCCTCACCGGTATTCCTGCCAGGGCCGAGACAAGGGCCGTTGCGATCGTGATCCCCGCCGATGGGCCATCTTTCGGAATAGCACCTGCAGGAACGTGTATGTGCATATCTTTCGTGGAAGGGAAGTCCTCCTTGATGCCGAGTGTGGTTGCCCTTGAACGGGCATAGGTAACGGCCGCCTGCGCCGACTCTTTCATGATATCACCAAGGTGGCCCGTAATGGCTATCTGTCCTTTTCCCTTCACCAGGGAAACCTCTATGAAAAGCAGGTCCCCTCCCGCCATGGTCCAGGCAAGGCCCGTGGCAACGCCGACCTGGTCCACCTCCGATTCGCTCTCCGGAATAAACTTAGGCGGGCCCAGGTAGCGGTGGATGACGTTTGCGCCTATCTTGAAAGGGGCTTTCTCCCCCTCGGCTATCCTTCGCGCCACTTTCCTGCACACATTCGCTATTTCCCTCTCCAGGTTTCTAAGACCAGCTTCCTTCGTGTACTGATTGATCATGCCAAGGAGCGCGCCATCGGTGAAGTGAATATCTTTTTCCCTTATGCCGTTTTCCTCTATCTGCCGCGGAACGAGGTATTTCCTGGCTATCTCGAGCTTTTCTATATCCGTGTATCCGGGAATGGTGATAACCTCCATCCTGTCCTTGAGCGCGGGGGGGATGGGATCGACGAGGTTCGCCGTCGTGATGAACATCACCTTTGAAAGATCATAGGCGAGGTTGAGGTAGTGGTCAGAGAACATGAAGTTCTGTTCGGGATCGAGCACCTCAAGGAGGGCGGCAGAAGGGTCCCCCCTGAAATCCATTCCCAGCTTGTCTATCTCGTCGAGCATGAATACGGGGTTGTTCGTCCCCGCCTGCTTGATACCCTGCACTATCCTGCCGGGAAGAGCTCCCACGTAGGTTCTCCTGTGCCCCCTGATCTCCGCCTCGTCCCTGATACCCCCCAGTGATATACGCACGAATTTTCTCCTCATCGCCCGCGCAATAGATTTGCCGAGGCTCGTTTTTCCCACCCCGGGGGGACCGACGAAACAGAGGATCGGACCTCTCATATCCTTTTTCATCTTCCTGACGGCGAGGTATTCCAGGATCCTCTCCTTGACCTGATCGAGGTCGAAGTGGTCTTCGTCGAGAATCTTTTTCGCCGTCTTCAGGTTTATGTTGTCCTTCGTCCCCTTGCTCCAGGGCAACTCGACGAGCCAGTCCAGGTACGTCCTCACCGTGGCAGCCTCGGCAGAATCAGGGTGCATCAACTCCAGTCTCCTCAGCTGTTTCTCCGCCTCTTTTCTGCCATCTTCGTGTATCCCCGATTTAACGATCTTCTGCCTGAGTTCCTCGATCTCCTCGGTTTTTCCGTCAATATCACCGAGCTCATGCTTTATCGCCTTCAACTGCTCCCTGAGAAAGTACTCCCTCTGGGTCTTGCTCATCTCCTCCTTGGCCTGATCCTGGATCATGGTCTGCATTTCCGCCAGTTGCAGCTCCCTCGAGAGAAGTGTGTTTACCCTGGTCAGCCGCTCCACCGGGTCGATAACCTCCAGAACGGACTGGGCCTCCTCGATCTTCAGACGCAGGTTCGACGCCACGAGGTCAGCCAGGATACCCGGGCTGTTTATGTTCTCCATGACCATGGAAATCTCTGCAGGGAGGCTCTTCAGGTTCAATATCTTCTCTATCTTCTCCTTTACCGACCTCATGAGCGCTTCCGTCTCGAGGGATATCTCCTTCACATCCTGCTCCGGCATCATTTCCGCCTCCACCATCAAGTAGGGGCCCTCCTGCTTGTAGTGCAGGATTTTTCCTTTCACAATGCCCTGAATCAGGATCTTAATCCTTCCGTCGGGAAGCTTGAGCATCCTCATGATCATCGCCACGGTCCCCACGGGATAGATCTCATCGGTCTTCGGCTCCTCGATCGTGGCATCTTTCTGCGCCGCCAGGAAGATGTAACGCTTGCCGGCAAGCGCACTGTCCACCGCGGCGATAGACGCCTCCCTTCCGACAAAGAGCGGCAACGTCATGTAAGGGAAGATTACAATATCCCTGACGGGAAGAAGCGGGAGAACACCGGGAACATCGTCGAATTCGTGTGCATCTTTCCCTTCCTCTCCTGCCTCGTCCTCCTTTTCATCAACCACTTTCCCGAGAGATTTATATTTTTCCAACCGTTTCCCCCTTTTCTCAATCTCCGTGAACTTCGATCTTTACCTTCTTACCTTTCCCTCTTTTCTCTTCGCAGCGGTCAACGTGAATCTTGAGGACACCGTCTCTGTATGAGGCCCTCGCTGAAAGCATGTCGACTGCTCCCGTGAACTCGAATGTCTTCCTGAACTGGCCGTAACTCCTCTCCATGCAGAGAAATACCGCACCCCCTTCGATCCTCTTATCCTCCTTCATCCCCGCAACGACCAGCCGGTTACCGGCCACATCAACAGACAGGGACTCCAGGTCGACCCCGGGAACCTCGATCACGATGTGCAACAGATCCCCCGTCTCAAAAATATCTGCCGGCGGGGAAAAGGAGGCCCCCTTGTCCCCGCTTTTTTCCTCGAGATTCTCCTTCTTTTCCGAGAGGTCAAGAATGTATGTGCCCCTACCGAAATCGTTCACGCCCCCACCACGATCT
This sequence comes from Candidatus Deferrimicrobia bacterium, assembly GCA_041563215.1. Classification (GTDB taxonomy): domain Bacteria; phylum Desulfobacterota; class Deferrimicrobia; order J040; family J040; genus WVXK01. The sequence continues at coordinate 8,403 of JBFFNJ010000022.1, forward strand.
TCATGTTTTGAAGTTTTTCTTCACCAGGTCTCTCATGTATCGCCTCAACTCTTTTTCCATATCCTCCCTCTTCAACGCAAAGGCGATGTTCGCCTTTAAAAACCCGATCTTGTTCCCCGCATCGTATCTCTTTCCCCTGAATTCAACGGCATACACGCCCGTTTCTCCGATCATACGTCTCATGGCATCGGTAAGCTGAATCTCCCCGCCCGAACCGGGCCTCGTCTTTGAAAGGACGTCGAATATCGCAAAGGGCAGAATATAGCGTCCGATAATCGCCAGGTTGGACGGTGCCGCCGAACGCTGCGGTTTTTCAACCATATCGAGCACTTCGATAACGTTTCCCCTTTTTTTCCCCGGCTTAATTATACCGTACCTTGAGACCTTTTCCGGGTCAACTCTTTCCACGGCAACGTAAATGCCCGTGCCGAACTTCTCATAGGCCTCGATCAGTTGTGCCGTGACCGGGACCTTGGCATCGATGATGTCATCGCCGAGAACCACGGCAAAATCCTCCCCGCCGACCAGATCCCGGGCCCGGAGAACGGCATGGCCGAGACCGAGCGGAAGGTTCTGGCGAACATAGAAAAAATCAGCCATATCGCTTACTTTCCGGATCTCCCCGAGCTCGTCTTTTCTCTTTTTCTTCCTCAGCAACTCCTCCAATTCGAAGGATATGTCGAAGTGATCCTCGATGGCCTGCTTTCCCCTTCCCGTTACGATTATGATTCCGGTGATGCCCGAATCGACGACCTCTTCGACGCACTGTTGAATAAGGGGTTTGTCGACGAGGGGAAGCATCTCTTTCGGTGCAGACTTGGTAGCGGGAAGAAACCTCGTCCCGAGTCCAGCCGCTGGAAACACCGCCTTTTTCACGACCATCGCACCCTCCTTATCCACGCTATTTTCGGTTCAGTAGATTGGCACTGCCACTTCCGTCACTTTCCCCCTGTCCGCCCGCAGTACGGTTAGACTCCTTATCGGACGGCCCGAATCGGAAAGCTCGACCTTCCCCGTCACCCCCACATACCTCTTTGTTCCGTAAAGCTCCCTTTTCAAGCGTTCCCTCAGGGCATTAAAGTCGAGGCCGAGAATGGAAACCCGGCGTATGTAGGAATCGAACATCACGCCGAGATCGTAACCGTACCCTGCAAACCTGTCGGGAACATCTCCGTAGTGCTCCTTGAATTCCCGGACGAAATCCGCTACATCCTTGGTCGGGGAAAAAGGGTTAAAATCAGTTACACAGTAAAGGCCCTTCACGTCACCCCTTTCCTCTTTCAGGAAATTCACGTTCACCCACGATGAGAAGGAAAAATAGGGGACCTTTATATTATAATAGACCATCTGTGTGTGGAGAAAAACCCCCCGACCGGGGACGTCGAGGATGAATACCCCGTCAAACGGAACCGGCATGGAAACATCCCTCTCCTCGACCCTTGCGTACTCCTCAAAATTGCTTTCCCGAACGATATTCTTGATGAGCCACACGAAATCCTCTGTTTCGGGGGGATAGCTCCTGTCCACGACGATATCTACCCCCTGCATCTCTGCCGCCTTGATCACCTCGGCGCGGTAGGCCCTTCCGTATCCATTCTCGGGGGAGAGGATGGCGGCTCTGAACACGCCCGAGGAAAAGGCGAAGTTCACCAGCTTCATCGCCTCCTGAGACGGCTTCAAGCCGAAATTGATAAACCCCCTTCCCCTGTCCAGGTATTTCTGGCCCAGGTAAAAGATGGGCGGAAAGTCCTCTCCCTCCTCGAGAAAATATCCCTCCCGGCTCGATAGCGGCCCCACGACTGCCAGAACTTTACTGCCCACCCTCCCCTCCTCCAGGTGGCGGGCAAGCATCGATGCGCTGCCGTACGTATCGTGCACCTCGATAAAGAAGGAATTTTCCCGTAACCCTGACCGGGACGTGTTTTGCAACAAAACCATTTCCAGGCCCGCCAGAACCGTGAAGCTGAATTCCGAATGGGGGCCGGTAAAGGGGAGGTAAACAGCGATCACCGGCTTGCCGTAACTCTCTCGGGACAGCGCCATCTCTATCTCGTCCCCGAGCTCCTTTTCCCCCGTAAATTCCGAAATGTCGGCAAATTTATCGAGAAAATAGCGTGCGAATCCGTATAGTTTTTCTTCCATGCACCTCCGGGCTGAGATGTAGGATATGAGGGTCCTGAAATGGAGCGTATTGGTGCTCTTCAGGGCCGTCTTGAAGACGAAGGGGTTGGTTATCACCTCGAAAAGGACTGAAATCGTGTTGGAGGCCAGAGCGTATATTTCCTCCCTGTTCTCGTAATCGCTCAGTACGAAAGCTTTCTCGAAGGAAACGGAAGCCTCTACGGGATTTTCAAGCCGCGCATCGGCGTTCGCCATGAAGAGGTACATATCCCGTTCATCAAAGTCGACGAATCCGGAATCTCCGAGAAAACCTGCCACCTGCTTCGCTTCCCGGTACCAGCCCATCTCGGAGAATATTTTCATTCTCAAAAACATCGCCGAGTAGAGATTGTAACGTGCCTTCAGCAGGGGAATCGCCTTCTCGATGACCTCAAATGATCTCTGGTAGTCACCGAAAGCATAGGTTATTTTCGCTATCCGGAAGTAAACGTACCCCTTCCTTTCGTCATCGACGGGCAACTCCAAGAGGGCCTCGTAGAACTCCAGCGCTTTTCTTCCCCCCGCCCTTCTGATGATATTTTCCGCCTTTATGAGGTCGATCGCAGAAACGCGCACCTTCTGAATATCCCCGATGGGTTCCCCCATCGCGGCTTTTTCCGATTCACCTTCCATTTCGGAGTGCACGGGAAATCCAATGAAAAGGTAGGAGAAAAGGATCAGTGCCAGAAATATCGTCTTTTTTAACGATGCGTGAGGTTTCGACAAAAAAGTGCCTCCCTCACCCGAAGATCTCCTTCACTTTCTCAAGAAAGCTCTTTCCAAGGGGTCCTGTCTGGCCTCCGGAAATCTCTTCGAACTCCCGCAAAAGCTCCTTCTGATCTTTCGTGAGCTTCTTGGGGACTTCTATGATTATTCGGACGATGAAATCTCCCCTCCCGAAACCGTTCAGAACGGGGACGCCTTTTCTTTTGAGTATGAACTCGGTCCCCGCCTGGGTCCCCGGAGGGACTTTCAACTTTTCCTTGCCCTCCAGGGTCGGGGCCTCGATCTCGCAGCCGAGAGCCGCCTGGGGAAAGGAGAGGGGGATCCCACAGATGACGTTATTGCCGACCCTCTCGAAGAGGGGGTGCGGTTTGACAGAGTTCATCACGTAGAGGTCACCCGGCGGGCCGCCGTGCTTCCCGGGCTCTCCCTCTCCGCGAAGCTTGAGCCTGGTCCCGTTGTCCACACCCGCCGGCACCCTGACGCTTACCTTCTTATCCTTTCTGACCGAACCCGTTCCCCGGCAGTTGGGACACAACTCGCGGACTGTCCTTCCCTGGCCCTTGCATCTCCCACAGGTCCTCGTAACGCTGAAAAATCCCTGCTGGTATGAAACCTGGCCATTCCCGTTACAATCGGGACACACGTCTATCGCCGTCCCCTCTTTGGCTCCAGTACCGCTGCAGTCCGTGCATGTCTGGTGCGTCGGGTATGTTATGAACTTGTCCGCGCCGGAAACTGCGTCTTTGAAATCGATCTCGAGGTTATACCGTAAATCCGCCCCCTTCTGGGCCCTCGTTTTCGCGCCTCGTCCAAAGACATCGCCGAAAAACTCGGAGAAAATGTCCTCGAATCCGCCCATGTGGAAGCCGAAATCGCTGAACCCGAACCCCTCGGAGCTCGCCGAGCCCATGGAGGTTCCGTAGAGGTCGTACATCCTCCTCTTCTCGGGATCGGAGAGGACTGAATAGGCCTCGTTGATCTCCTTGAACTTCTCCTCGGCGCTCTTGTCATCGGGATTTCTATCGGGATGATATTTGAGGGCAAGTTTCCGGAACGCGCTCTTTAGATCCTCTTCCGAGGCATCCCTGGAAACACCCAGTATCGAATAAAAATCTTTTCCTTTTTTCAACGTGGTTCCCCGCTCAGCTTCGTAAGAAAACTTCTCCCATTATATATTTTTCCCGGGCCCGGTGCCGAAAAGGAGCCATCAATCATCCCTGTCTTGGGAAGGCTCCCCTTCATCGCCCTTGGCCCTGTCGGGTTCTGCCACTACAACCACCTGGACGGGGCGCAGGAGTCTGCCGTTCAACATATACCCTTTCCGAATAACCTGATAGATTGTCCCGGACTCCCTGCCGGGCACGGCGATGCTGGATACGGCCTCGTGGTAATTCGGGTCGAAGCTCTCATCCCCGGCGTCGAGTTGAACCACACCAAATTTTTGCAGGACCTTGAGGAACTCATTATAGGTAAGCTCAACCCCTGAAAGAAGCTGGCTGTCAGCTCCCTCCTCCCTGCCGTGCACGAGCCCGAGCTCCAGGCTGTCCAGCACGGGGATGAGCTCTTTTATCAGCCTTTCATTGCCGAAGGCGACGAGCTGCTCCTTCTCCTTTGCGGTTCGCTTCTTGAAATTATCGAGTTCGGCGTGAACGTAGAGGATACGATTCGACAGTTCCTCGTTCTCCCTCGTCAACCTTTCCAGGGTCTCGTCGATGGTCTCCTCTGGCTCCTGCTCGCCCCCTCCCGCCGGGACCTTTTCTTCGGCAGCCAGCTCATTTCCCTGCTCATCGTAGGCATTGTCAAAGTCCCGGTCTTTTTTTTCTCCGGACATCCTGTTCACCTCATGTGTTGATTAGTTGTCTTCGAATTTCCCGCTCAAAAGCTGAGCCGTGAACTCAACGAAGGGGATTATCGTTCCGTAATCCATTCTCACCGGGCCGACCACCCCTATTTTTCCTATCGTGGAATCGGACCTTCTGTACCCTGCAGAGATGACAGAAAGTTCCTTGAACTCATCGAGGGGATTCTCCGTGCCGATGGTTATCTGCAGCCCCTCGGAGGACATCGTGTTGTCTATGAGTTTCAAGAGAGTGGTTTTCTCCTCGAAGCTCGATATGACGTGCTTCAGTTTATCCAGGTTTTCGGCAAACTCCGGCTGGGAGAGAATCTTCGACTGGCCTTCCACGATAATCTTGGCTTCGCTCATCTTGAGGGCCTTGTCCCCCAGGTTGAGCGCTTTTTTCACGATGCGGTTGTACCGGGCCTTCTCCCGCCTGAGCTCCTTCATGATAATTTTTCGTGTCTCCATTATGGTTTTGTTCTCCACCACCTCCTGGTTGAGGTAGTTGGATATCCTGTCGAGTTCGTCCTGGTTGATGTCCTCGTCATGGTCAAAAACCCTGTTCTGAACGAGGCCTGATTTTCCAACGAGGAGCACCAGTATTTTTCGCCTGCTCAGAAGGACGAAGCCGATGTGCTTCAGCACGAGATGGCCCGGTCCGGGTGCGAGGAGAACGCAGGCATGCTGGATTCGGTCGGAGAGGATCTTGCTCGTCCCCTTCAGCATCTCTATCATGTCACTTTTGAAGTCGTCCACCTTGGTGCTGATGCTCTCCATCTCCTCATCCTTTAGAGACTTGAGCTGCATCAGCCTTTCCACGTAGTAGCGGAATCCGGCAGTAGTCGGGACTCTCCCGGAGGAGGTATGGGGCTGGTACAGATACCCCATGTCCTCGAGGTCGGACATCACGTTCCGTATGGTTGCCGAACTCAGATCCAGGGGAATTTTCTTGGTCAGCGTCCTGGACCCGACGGGTACGACAGCGCGCACGAATTCCTCTACGATAGCCTTCAGGATTATGTCCTCTCTCTCAGCCAGCTTGTTCATTTTTCCCAGCACACCACATCTTTAGCACTCTAGCTACCTGAGTGCTAAAGTTCAAGATACCAGAAAATAAGGGTAATTGTCAATAGCAACGGCACCTCGTCGCCCGGCCGAAGAGCCAGGTCCGGCAGACAAAAACCCCCAAGAAAACCGGGTAATTACACTTCCCTGGCGACACACTGCGGGAAACCGCCGCACAGTGCTGCCGGGCATCCCGTGCAGAATAACAGCCGGCCCGGTAGGTTGTCATCGTCCTATCTGAGCAGGGGGTCACCGGATTTCAGAAGGTCGAGAAGCTCCATCCTCGTTGCATGCTTCGTCCTGAAGACTCCCAGCATGGCAGATGTGACCGCCTTCGCATGCTGTTTCTCGACGCCCCGCATCATCATGCAGAGGTGATATGCTTCGATGATCACCGCGGTACCATGCGGCTCGAGGGTCTCAAATATCGCGGATGCGATCTCCTGGGTAAGCCGCTCCTGTACCTGAAGCCGCCGGCTGTAAATCTCTACAACCCGGACTATCTTCGAGAGGCCGACGATCTTTTTTTTCGGAAGATACGCAACGTGGCACTTCCCGAGAAAGGGAAGGATATGGTGCTCGCAGAGGCTGAAGATGTCGATATCCTTGACGATGACCATCTCATCGTACTCTTCCCGGAAAATAGCCCTTTTCAGGACCTGTTTCGGGTCCTTTTTGTAGCCCGAGGTGAGATATCGGAGCGCCTCCTCCGTCCTCTCGGGTGTGTTTTTCAGACCCTCCCGGAGCGGGTCCTCCCCGACTTCGCGTATGATTTTCCTTATCAGTTCCTTCATGACTCTTTTCGTCCCTTCTGTGTTGCATTCTTAATCTACTGCCCTCTTTGCCGATAGTCAAATGGGAAAGACAGTACAAAGTCAAAACCCTTTAAAGGGGCAGAGCGACATAACATCAAAGAGCACTGTGCAAAAAAAGAACCGGTTCACCCTGTTCGGTCTGGCGTCTTTTGGTGAACCGGATACGGAAAACGAGAAACAGGGAGCCGTTCCGATGGTTCGAACGCCGGAGGATCCAGAGCCGCGCAGACCGATATTGCTGACTTTGTACGGTGAACATCGAACCGTGAACAAACTAGGCAGGTATAATCTCATTGAAACGGGCACGACTTTATGGGGTTATAGTAGATAATGGTCTTTTCCCTCGAAAGAAAAAGCGACGAGGCTCTCATGAAACTGCTCTCCCGGGGAAGGGAAGAGGCATTCGACGTCCTTTTCCGGCGGCATTTCCAGCGCCTCGTCTCCTTCTTTTACAGGTCCATCAACGATGAAGAGTCTGCGAAAGAACTGGCGCAGGAGGTATTTCTGAGAGTATTCCGGGCATCAGCAACGTTCGAGGAGCGGGCAAAGTTCACCACCTGGATGTTCACGATAGCCAGGAACAGCCTGATAAATTACTTCCGGGACAGCAAAAAGACGGCCCACCTGGTGATGGGGAGCGTTTCGGATGAGAGCGCCTACGATTTCCACCTGAAACGGTATCCCTCCGCCGTTCCGGATCCTTCCGAGGTTGCACAGGCAGCACAGCTCGAGGTAATCGTTCAGGAGGCGGTCGAGTCGCTGCCCGAATCCCTCAGGACGCCCTTTGTGCTCGCCCAGGTAAACGGGCTGTCCTACCAGGAGATAGCGAAGATTTTGAGCATAACACCAGGCGCCGTAAAGTTGCGGGTCTTCAGGGCAAGGGAGACGCTCGTTGCGCATCTCGGGAAAATCGGGGTGAAACAAAAGAGCCAGAATGGTGTTTAACAGGATAAGGAGGACACGGTGAAAAACGAATGCACAATCATACGGGAACTCATTTCCCTTTCACTGGATGGAGAAGAGGGGCGGAAAGAGAAAAGCGCATGGATCGAACACCTGCGTGAATGCCGGGAGTGTTCGAAATATCATGATATCCAGAAGATCCTCCTTGAAAAGGCAAGAGAGGTGCCCCCTGTTTCCGCCGGCGAGATCGAAAAGAGATTGAGCAGGATCCGTCCCGAAAGGGAGGAGGAAAAGGCCACGGGGTGGATATTCTGGCCTTCCCTGAAGCCGGCTGCCCTGGGATTGGTTGCCGTACTTCTGGCCTCCACGATCCTTTACGTCGCCGGGAAAGAGAGGATACAAACCCTTTTCATGGCAAGGAACAACGGCAAGATAATCGAAACGCTCCCGGAAGAGGAGAGAGATTTTCTGTTCTTCATCGAGGAAGAAAGCGATGAGGGCGAGGAGGATATTTTCGAAACGCTGCAGGAGATCGACGAGATGGAAGAAATCTTCACGAATGGAAGGGCGGAGACGTAATGAGAGCAAAATATCACAGAACCGGCCCGATACTAACCGTGCTCCTTGCAGCGGCACTCTTTGTCTCGCTGCCCGGCCAGACAGCCATCGCGAAACGGGGAGGCAATGCCGCTCCCCATTATCGTATCGGGAAGAGG
>JBFFNJ010000023.1:0-16260 GCA_041563215.1 Candidatus Deferrimicrobia bacterium
CAGGTCCGCATAGCCCGTGATGAGCAGCACGGGTAGCTCGGGATTGTATTCATGGATCATCTCTAAAAGATCCAATCCCGAAATACCGGGCATATTTATATCGGTGATCACTGCCTCGATGTTGTTCATTGTCAGTTTTTCCATCGCATCATATCCATCGGCACTTGCCTCAATGGAAAAACCATAAATGGTGAGGATGGATGATAATGACTCGAGCACATCCGGTTCGTCGTCAACGACGAGTATCCTTCCTTTCTGGTCAGTATCAGTTAGCATAGTCGTATGACCTCGCCTCCCATAGTCATACTTGTCTATCAACGGTACTTATCGGAAGGATTCATCGAAAAATGAAGCCGGCTCACTAATTGGCAATCTTTTTAAATACCAGAAAAACCACAATCACACGGGGTCAGTTCCCATATCCTCATATTTTATACGCAGGAGGCGGACAAACCTGAGAAAATGGGAACTGACCCCGCAGTAAACCTGTCTTTTCGATGCCGTTACACCGTCGGCTTGATATTCTGGTTCAGGCGGAAGAGGTTCTGCGGGTCGTACTTGTTCTTGATCTCGACCAGTCGTTTATATTTCTCTTCACCGTAAATAGCCATGGCCTGGTCCTCCGCCTCAAAGTTGGCAAATCGTGCTCCCGTCGCATAGGGAGCCAGTGCGTCCCAGGTTTCCCTCACCCATGCGATATTTGTTTCGGTGGTGGACGGGTCCGCCCACGAACCGTTCACATTCATCACATACGGAGCCTGCCGGTTTGGATATGCGGTGCTGTTCTCCCCGACCCGGGAAACGGATCCGCCAAGATGCACGGTTGCCAGGATCGACATGGGCGATGTGATTGCGGCGCCCTGTTTCACAATGGTATCGAGTGCGTCGTCCGACAGTTCGTTGAAGTAGTGGGACTTCCAGTAGTAGTAGCCACCCGGAGGCTGGCCTGCATCGAACATCGACTGGTGAACGACGAACGGCTTGGGAATCAACACATCGGCGATCGGCTCACCCCACTCCTTGATCGGGCGGATGACTTCCGCACCCTCATCGGGAGGGCCCGCGTAGCAGGCGATCATCGCTGCGATGGGGGTACCGTGGAACTCTTTGGGGACAAATGGTGCCGGTGGGGCCATCCGCACCAGGGCAAAGGCGGTGACCTCGTCCGGTGCCGACGCCGTGAACTCGCGGTAAAACGCAAGAAGCTCCCTGGCACGGCCTATGGGGTGCATGACGATTCCCGCCAGTGCCGTGGGACCGAACTGCCGGCATCGGAACTCGAATGAAGTGACGACGCCGAAGTTCCCGCCTCCCCCGCGGATCGCCCAGAACAGATCTTCGTTCTCCTCCTTGCTGGCCTTTAGGAGCTTTCCGCTGGCAGTTACGATATCGGCCGAGATAAGGTTATCGATGGTAAGCCCCCAGGCTCGATGAAGCCAGCCGAGACCGCCGCCGAGGGTGAGACCCGAAACTCCCGTGTCGGTGACGATTCCTGCCGGAACGACGAGTCCGAAGGTTTGAGCCTCGTGGTCGAGCTCCCCGAGCCTGACGCCGGGTTCGACCCGGGCGGTAAATGTCTGTGGTTCAACCCGGACCGACTTCATTCCTGAGAGGTCGATGACCAGTCCGCCGTCGCACATCGCATTGCCCGATACGTTGTGCCCCCCTCCCCGCACGGCGGTGAGAATACTGTTCTCACTGGCGAAGTTGACAGAAGCGATCACATCGGCAGTCCCGGCACAGCGGACGATGAGTGAAGGCCGGCGATCGATCATAGCGTTCCATATTTTGCGGGCCTCATCGTAACCGTCGTCTCCCGGGCAGAGCAATCTGCCGCGCAAACGTGATTTGAATTCTTCCACCGCTTTTTCTTCGAGGACAGATTTTTCTCCCGTTAACCGGGTAACTTTTAAGCCTGACATACCTTACCCTCCTCTTTGCCTTTTAGAAGTTTACAGCCACAAGTTGTCGCTGGTTCCGCGGGGTCAGTTCCCATATCCTCATATTTCTTGCGTAAGTGGACGAAAAAACCTGAGAAAATGGGAACTGACCCCTGGAAACAGCTAAAAAGGAAATGAGTGTCTCCTTCCTTATCAACTTCCATTTTTAAAGCACTTTGGCTATGGGATGCTTTTCATCAGGCGACGTTCCAGGCGATAGGTTAAAAAGACAGGTCAGGCCGTCGAACTGAAAGGAATTCTCTGTCCTAGCTTGAAGGGTTTACAGTATGGAACGACGAAACAGCATTTCGGATTGTTTCTTTAACTGTAATCAAATCACGCTGCACGGTCAAGGCAATATACTGATTGCTGCAATTATATAAAGATTAGCAAGGTTGCCATCGGCACTTCCACGGGGTCAGTTCCCATATCCTCATATCCGATGGATGAGAAAACGCAAAACCTGAGAAAATGGGAACTGACCCCCGGAATGGAGGTTTAAGGTTCATTGACCAGCAGGTACCCTTTGACCCGGTATGCGCCTTTGAAGTAGCCATACGGTCCCCGGAGGTCAAATTCGATGGGGGCACGAAAATAGTCGTTACCATTCAGTTGCACGGTATAAAAAGCGGTGCCTACCAGGTCGTCCGGATCCCAGCTGAGCGGGTTGTACCAGAGAAAGGCGTCTTGGAAGATTTCGGCGATCCTGTTTCGTATGTCCTTTGTGAGTTGCGCGAGATCTTCTTCTGAAGGGTCACCGAAGTCGAGGGCCCGGACTTTTTCCCCGATAAAATTGTTCAGGATCGAACCGACTTCCCGGTATGCCTCGACAACTTTTTCATTCGGCGTGTAGTCCTCCTCCCACACCACAACGAGGATTCCGAACTGGAATCGCCCTAAAAAGGGGTTGAATTGGTTGAAAATCCTTCCTGTGCCCGCCCGAATGGGAACGGCGTAGCCTTGATCCACGTTTCCCCGGGTTATGTTCCCGTGCCCCGGGGAGTCTATGGATAGAACGAATCGGTCATTGTTGATGGTATCCGTGTCGATGACGATACCGTAAACCCAGAGGTATGGTTCATCGTTACTCAGCTCATTTTCCTGGAGAACACGGAAAGTCAGCAGATTGACACTGCCGGACACGGACAGCGCAGTCCTCGGAAAAAAGAGCAGCACGACCATGGTGAAGAGAAAAAATTGCTTTTTCACCCTGCATTTCCCCCGGCGATCTGTTTTTCCCATACCGGGGTCAGTTCCCATATCCTCATATTTGATACTTGAGAGGCTGCAAAAACCTGAGAAAATGGGAACTGACCCCATGGTTGGTTTCTATTCTGCATTGGTGGCCCTTCCGTAGAGTTTGGTGATTTCGGCGAGTTCCTCGGCCAGGTTTGCATCGAGCTGGCCGGGCAAGAGCCGCCACTCCCAGTTCCCCTGGGTCGTGGCGGGCGTGTTGAGCCTCGAGTCCCCGCCGAGGCCCAGGACGTCCTGCATGGGGACAATGGAAATGTCCGCCACGGACATCATGGCGAGGCGGATGAATTCACGGTGTATCGATTCCTCGGTCACATCCCTGCCCAGATATTCCCGCACCCTTTCCTTCTGGGCTTGCGTGGCCTCTTGCGCGAACCAACCCCGCACCGTGTTGTTGTCGTGGGTCCCCGTCGTAGACAGGCAGTTTTTCACATGGTTGTGGGGAAGGTAGGGGCTGTGGGGGAAGTCGTCACCGAAGGCGAAGAGGAGAACACGCATGCCGGGAAAATCATAGCGCGCGAGAAGTTCCCGCACGTCCCGGGTGATGGTGCCAAGGTCCTCGGCAATGATGGGGAGATCGGGAAAGTGGCTAAGGAGCGTGTTGAAGAGATCCTCCCCCGGGCCGTCAACCCAGCGTCCATTCACTGCCGTTTCCTCTCCCGCAGGAACCTCCCAGTAGGCCACCAGGCCCCGGAAGTGGTCGATCCGGACGATGTCGAAGCTCTCCAGCTTGATGCGCATCCTCCTGACCCACCAATCGTATCCGGTATCCTTCATCACCTCCCACCGGTACAGGGGGTTGCCCCAGAGCTGCCCCGTTTCGCTGAAGTAGTCGGGGGGTACCCCCGCTTTTACCGCGAGACGGCGCTCCAAATCGAGCTTGAAGAGCTCCGGGTTTTTCCAGACGTCGGCGCTGTCGTGGTTGATATAGATGGGGATGTCCCCGACGATCTCGATTTCCCGCTCGTTGAAGTACCGCTTTACCCGCCCCCACTGGTCGAAGAAGAGGAACTGGAGGAACTTCTCCATCTCTATTTTTTCGCCGAACTCGGCAGAAAATCTCGCAAGCGCTTCCGGCTCCCGGTTTGCTATGTCCGGGGGCCACTCGTTCCAGGCGCGACCGCCGAAATGCTTCCTGATGGAGATAAAGAGAGCGAAATCGTCCAGCCAGTCAGCGTTTCTCTCCGAGAATGTAAGAAACTCCCTTTCCTTCAGCCGTGTCTCCTGAAAGCGGCTCCAGGCTCTCTGAAAGAGCCCGTCTTTGAATGGATACGTGCCTGCATAGTCGACTTTTGCACTGTTTACCGGTGAGACGGAGCCGATATCGCTTCCTTCGAGGAATCCGTCCTGCACCATGACCTCGGGGCTGAGCAGGTATATGTTTCCCGCGAAGGCGGAGAGGCCGCTGTAGGGGGAGCTTCCCCAGGCGGGGTTCGGCAGAGTCAGAGGGAGAATCTGCCAGTAGCGCTGTTTCGCCTGGCGGAGGAAATCGGCGAAGCGCAGCGCCCCGGGGCCCATGTCACCGATACCGAAGGCCGATGGGAGGGATGAAAGGGGAATCTGTATTCCGCTGCCTCTTTTCATCACGCCTGCCTCCCTCGGGAAATGAGAAGCGCCGCGGGAAAGTGGGAGAGGACGTCCCCGACGTACGGGGCCGCGCCGCCCTCGATGATCCGCCCGGTGATGGCGTCTTCGAAGGTTCCGGGGAACCCATCGGGAAGCAGGAATGATGTATCGCCCCATACCCCCCGCCCGTGGGGGAGCCCATTTTCCCCTGTAAGGCCGGCGAAAAAGCGGGGGGCGATCGTCACCGAGAGGGAGTCGCCGGCGGACCGGGCAAAGGCGACCAGGTGGTCCTCAAAATCACCCGCCGTTTCGAGCCTGGTGTAGCCGCCATCCCTGAAGAGGGCCTCGTTCTCCCTCCTGGCGCGAAGGGCCCGGTAAATGAGGAAGAGCTTTATCCTCCCGTCCTCCATGGAATGGGTCAATTCCTCTATCAGCCCCGAAAGATCGTCCCTCTCCCGGGACCTGATTTCTGCCAGGTAGCCGATCCTCTTCTCGAAGTCGACGGGGCGGCGGTTGTCGGGATCGACGAGGTGAAGCTCCCACAGCTCCGATCCCTGGTAGAAGTCGGGAACGCCGGGCGAGGTGATCTTGATGAGGGTCTGGGAAAGGGAATTGAGCATTCCCCCGTGTGCCACCTTTTTCTGAAATTCCGCCATGCGCTCCGCAAACCTGCTCCTGTTCGGGGGGGCCAGGATCGCGTCGACGAAGGCGAGGAAGTTTTCCTCGTACTCCAAATCGGGTTTCAGCCAGGCCGTGTGAATTTTCGCCTCCCGCACCGCCTTTATGAGGTACTCTTTCAGCCGCATAACGAAGCGGGGATATTCCTCCTCTTCGAAGGGGAGGGCGCCCACGACGGTTTGGTAGAGGAAGTACTCATCGTTTTTGTCGGGGACCCTGATAGCGCCCGCCTTCTTTTTTTTCCACCGGTTCAGCCGTGCCCACTTTTTAACGGCGCCCTCCCACTCCCGGGGGATCTCGGAGAGGACGTTTATCCTGGAGCGCACGTCCTCTCCCCTTTTCGTGTCGTGCGTCGATGTGGCGTTCATGGAGTGAGGCCAGAAAGCCATCCGTTTTTCGATGAAGCGATGAAAATCGTCACGCCTGGTGCCGAATGTATCGGGAGACCCACCCACCTCGTTGAGGGAGAGCAGCCGGTTGTAGACGTACAGGAGCGTGTCCTCGAATCCCTTGGCCATCAGCGGGCCGGTAAACTGCTGAAATCGCATGATAAAATGAATCCATTCCTCCCTTTCCTCGGCCTGGAGATGATCTGTCCCCTCGAGGAGTAAAAAGCGCCCTATCAGTTTGAGTTCGTTCAGGTAGGCGGAGTTTCTCGCGATCGCCTTTTTCACCGCCAGCTGAACCCGCTTTCGGTCCTCTCCGGACAGCGTTCCGGCGTGCAGGTACGTTCGGTACACGGGGAAGAAGGCCATTACCTCCAGGATGGCTCTCTTCAGCCCGGAGAGGGTGATATCGCTCCCGTAGCGGTACCTGCCCGAAACGCTCTTCAGGAGATGGGCGAGGTTGTCCACGTCGCCGGCCATGTGCCTTTCGAGGATGAGCTTTTTCTTCTCGTAGAGGAGCTCGTCGTAAGGCGCGCGCACCCCGGCGAAACGGGAGTAGATCCGGCTGAACTCGGAGCTGCTCTCCACCCTGCAGAAGAGGCCGTTTACCGCGTTGAGGTAATCGTAACCCGTCGTCCCCTCCACCGGCCAGGATGAGGGGAGGCTCTCGCCCGGTTCCAGGATCTTCTCGACCACCAGGTAGGCATCGCCGATGTGGCCCCGGACCTTTTGCAGGTATGCCGCCGGGTCGTACAGTCCGTCGATGTGGTCTATCCTCAGCCCGGATACGGTCCCCTCGCCGATGAGTTTGAACAGGAGGGCATGGGTCCGGTCGAAGACCTTTTCATCCTCCACCCTCACGGAAATGAGGTCGTTTATGTTGAAGAACCGCCGGTAATTGATCTCTTCCGTGGCGACTTTCCAGAAGGAGAGGCGGAAGTGCTGCTCCGACAGGAGCCGGTCCAGGGGGGTGAAGCTTTCCGGCTTGCCCTTTTCCCCGGCGTAGGAGCGAAGGAGCCCGTCGATATGCTCCCTGATCCTGCCGCTTCGGGAGTAGAGGTTCCAGAGCCCCTCCTTGATGGAGGCGGCCTCCTCGTCGATCACCTCCTTCTCCGGGTCTGCCGCCACCGAGCGCATGAGCTCCGCCAGGTCGAGATACTCGCTCCAGGCTCCGTCATCCCCGCCCGGGTTCTCTCCGGATGGGACGTGATCCCGGGAGAAGACGTGGGCGTACGACTCGATGCGCAGGGGAAAAGAGAGGTCGTGGTAGCGGACGGAGAGGCCCGACTCGCCGAAATCCAGGAGGATCTCCCCGTCTTCCAGGCACTCGCTGTAGAACCTCCCCAGGAAAGGGGCGAGGATCCTCCCCCTGATGCTCTGGTAGGGGTGGTCCCAGACAACGTCGAAATAGTCCGCGTATCGCGACCGCTTGCCCTTCTCCAGAAGGTCTGCGAGCATCGGGTTTTCGCCGTGAAAGGCCATGTGGTTGGGGATGAAGTCCTGCAGCCACGAAAGTCCGTTGCTCTTCACCCAGCCGACCAGTTCGGCAAAGTCATCCGGGTCGCCCAGTTCCGGGTTCACCCGGTTCTGATCCACCACGTCGTACCCGTGAGTGCTTCCCTTCCCGGCCCGGAAAATGGGGGAGGCGTAGAGATGGGAGATCCCGAGAGATGTCAGGTAGGGAACGATCCCACGGGCATCCCCGAAGGTGAAAGAGGGGGAAAACTGGATCCGGTAGGTTGCAGCGGGAACGTGCATCACTCGACTCTCACGCCGAAGTGCCGCCCCAGGGAGCGAAAGTGCTCGACCCATTCGGCGGCGGCCTCATCACCGGAATCGACCCCAGCAGCCATCTTGTTGAAGATGCGCTTTCCGATGGAGAAGTATATGTTCTGCGATTCCCAGAGGTCCAGTTCGAGCTCGAGGCCGCCCAAAATTTCCAGGATTTCGTCGAGCTTCCCCAGGTGGGCAGTGTCCTGCGGGCTCTTAAGCAGCTCCTCCATGAGCGCGTGTATCCTCCTGTTGACCACGAAGGAGAGGATGGTCTCGTCGAGCTCGAAATTCCAACGCTTCACTTCGTCCACGAGCTTCCGCAGGCGGTCGGCATCGATCTCAGCGCTTTCGATCACCCTGCGGAGATCCAGGTTGAGTATGTATTCCACGGGGGTGGATAGCGCCTTGGGGACGGGAATGTGCAGCTCCTTCATCACCTGCAGAATGGGATAGCGGAACTCGTAGATCTGGCGGAACGACACCTCCACGTCTTCCATTGTCGACGCCAGGAGCAGGTCGAGTACCTTCTGCTGCTCGTCCTTGAAGAGGTGCCAGAGGGAGTAGTGCTCGGCGCCGAAGTGCTTATCGATCAGCCGGAGAAGGGCCGGCACATCGCTTCTTGAAAACGCCTCCCGGATCTCCCGCTCCATGTAGGCAAAGGTCTCATCGTCGGGCGTCGGGCTCACCCCACCGAAGAGATTGTGGTCCCCCAGGTGCACCACGGCGAAGCTGAACATGGCCTCCTCCCAGGTGATCTCGGAAAATACCCGGGACTTCCCCATGACGAGCTTCATTCTCCCCGCCTCCTGGAAGTCGTAGGCCTCGCTGCGGTTGCGGAAGCAGCAGATCCGTAAATCCTCGGGATAGTCCTCGAATACGGAAGAGACGGCGTAGTGGGCCCCCACGCGAATGAGGTCCGCCACGGCGGGCTTCACGAGGGACTCCACCACGTTCGCTCCATCCTTGACCTTCGGGATGTTGCTCGGCGCGCGCTTGAGGATTCCCAGGAACGAGGGCTGGTGATCGGCACCGCTCACCTCTTTTGCCAGCTGAAGGGCCCTGAAGGCGTACTGCAGGACCTGAACCGCCTCGGTGCCGGAGATGTCATCGAAGAACCACCCGCAGCTCGTGTACATGAGCATGGCGTGCCGCTGCATCTCCAGGATCTTCAAAAGGTGCACCGTGTCTTCCCGGGATACGGATCCCTTGAGGTGGCCCGCAAGGAAGTGCTCCACGTTTTCTTCAGATCGGTCGTTGATCACCTCTATGTAGGCATCCCGCGCGGCCCAGGGGTCTTTCAAAAGGCGACCGGCTTTCCCCTCGTAGAGGGGAACCAGGGTGTCCCGGAGCCAGTCGAAGGCCTCCCGGAGAGGCGCCCGCCACTGCTGGTTCCAGCCGGGGTGCATCCCCGAGCTGCACCCGCAGTCGCTTATCCACCTCTTGATACCGTGAGCGCAGCTCCAGGAGGTGTTTTCATGGATCTCCACTTCGTGGGCGGGAGGATGCTTCTCGAGAAACTCCCCGTAAATGGTGATGTTGGCAAGCCCGCTGGTCGCGATGTGATAGAGGCAATATGCCAGGGCCATGTCCCCGTAGCGCTGGTGGTGACCGTAGGTCTCTCCGTCGGCGGCGATGTGAACTATCTGGGGAGATTTGTTCCCTGCCACGAAGGCTCCCCCCAGCCTCCCCGCAAAATGCTCCCCGCTCGAGAGCAGGTCGCCGAAGGCAACATCCCGGGATATGGGGCCGTCGTAGAAGAAGAGGGTCATCGATTTGCCCGAAGGGAGGCTGCAGCGGTAGGGAAGCTTCGGGTCGATGCGGGAGCCATCTACGTCGACCCATTTCTTCTCGTCAAGCTTCCGTACCCGCCGGGCCTGGTGGGGTGCCAGGATGGAAAAGGTTATTCCCTCCCCGGCCATTATGTCCAGTGTCTCGAGATCGACGGCCGTCTCCGGGAGCCACATCCCCTCGGGTTTCCTCCCGAAGCGGTGCGTGAAATCCCGTATCCCCCAGCGGACCTGCGTCCTCTTGTCCCGGGTGCTGGCTAGGGGCATGATCATGTGGTTGTAGGGCTGTGCGATGGCGGACCCGTGCCCGGAAAACGTCCTGCGGCTCGTGCGGTCGGCCTCGAGGATAGCATCGTAGACGTCGGGCTTTTTTTCCTCCATCCAGGAGAGGAGGGTAGGGCCGAAATTGAAGCTTATCTTCGAATAGTTGTTGACGATGTCGACGATTCTTTTCTCGCCGTCCAGGATTCGGGAAGCCGTGTTGGGTGCGTAGCACTCGTCCGTTATCCTCTCGTTCCAGTCGTGGTAGGGATACGCGGCATCCTGTATCTCCACCTCCTCGAGCCACGGGTTCTCCCGCGGGGGCTGGTAAAAGTGACCGTGGATGCACACGAAGCGCTTCATGTCTTCACTCCTTCCCTGTAGAGGGCGAAGCAAAGGGGCCGGACGGAGACTTCCCGGCTTCCCCGCATCCGTTCGGGGAGCGTCGACCCGGGGCCCAGCCACCGCTCATTAGATGAGTCTATCAGCCTGTACAGTTCAGCGCCGCCCGCAGAAACCGTCACCATTTCGTCGCTTCCGCCGAAGTTCATGACCGCTATCGCCTCCATGCCTTCGTACCGCCTGCGCATGGTGATGATCTTTTTCCCCTCCGGGGCGATCACGTCGAGGCTCCTGTTATCGAGGTTCGAGAGCACCGGCAGCAGCTGCCTGAGGGATATGAGCTCCCGGTAGAAGGAGAGGAGCACGCCGTGCCTGCCATCCAATCTCTTTTCCCACTTCAGTTTGGAGGCGGAAAATGTCTGCGGGTCCTGGGGGTCCGGCGGCTTTCCCTTCCAGAGAAAGGCCTGGAAATCCTTTTTTCTCCCTCTTCTCACCGCATCGGCAAGGTCCGGGTCAAGATGGCTGGTGAAGTAGAGAAAAGGAGACTCTTCCCCGTACTCCTCCCCCATGAAAAGGAGCGGGATGTAGGGGGAGAGGATCACGCAGCCGGCGGCGAGCTTGATACCCTCGAAGGATACGAGGGTGCTGAGCCGCTCCCCGAGCATCCGGTTTCCCACCTGGTCGTGGTTTTGCGAAAACACGATGAACTGCCGGGCCGGCCTGTCGGCCGACGAGCTCCCGAAGTGCCTGCGCCGGTAAGGCGAATAGTTCCAGGAGTAGACGAAGCCCTCCCGGTAGGCCTTCTCGAGATGATCGATGCTTCCGAAATCGAGGTAGTATCCCGTCCTTTCCCCGGTGAGCAAAGTATGGACTGCGTGGTGGAAATCGTCCAGCCACTGGGCGTCGATCCCGTATCCCCCCTCATCGGCCGGCCGGATCACGCGAGCGTCGTTCAGATCGCTCTCTGCTATCAGGTAGAATTTCCTGCCCCTTTCTTTCGAGAAGGCCTTCACCCTTTCGGCCAGCTCCTTGAGAAATGGCTTTGCGCTCGTGTCAAGGATGCCGTGGATCGCGTCGAGCCTGAGCGCGTCGATGTGGTAGAGGTCGAACCAGTGGAGGGCGTTTTCGATAAAGTAGCTCCGCACGCCATCTGCGTGGGGACCGTCGAAGTTTATCGCCTCCCCCCAGGGGGTTTTGTACTTACCGGAAAAGTAGGGGGCAAACAGGCCCAGGTAGTTGCCCTCGGGGCCGAGATGGTTGTAGATTACGTCGAGTATGACGGCGATGCCGTTTTCGTGGCAGGCGTTAACGAGCCTCTTGAGCCCTTCGGGCCCGCCGTAGGAGTTCTGGACCGAATAGGGGTAGGCGACGTCGTACCCCCAGTTCCGCTTCCCCGGGAACTGGCCGACGGGCATGATCTCGAGGGCGTTTACCCCGAGATCGCAAAGAGCGGCGAGCCGCGGAATCACGGAATCAAAGGTTCCCTCTTCGGTGAAAGTACCCGTGTGCAGCTCGTACATGATCATCTGCTCGAGGGGAACCCCACTCCAGTCTCCGTCCTGCCAGGAGAAGCTATCGTGGTCCACCACCTCGGATGGCCCGTGAACTCCACCAGGCTGGAAATGGGATGCCGGGTCGGGGCGCTCTGCTGACCCGTTTATCACGTAATAGTAGCGCGAACCGGGAGGGACGTCGCCAAGGACAGCGCGGAAGTAGCCGTCCTCTCCCTTCTCCATCTGCACCCGCCGGTCGCCGGGAGACACGAATCTTACGTGAGCGCTCTCAAGGAGCGGCCCCCAGAGCACGAAGGAACACCTGCCATCTCCGAGATACCGTGCACCGACCATCATGGAACTTCCTCCCCTTTACCTGTTAACTGCCCTCTCACGCCCCGTGTGGGCATGCTGTTTCGCGCTGATGGTGCTCCTGTCAATAGTATAAAGAGCCCGATCGACTCGCCGGGATAGAAGGGTTCCTTCTTCCCTCCAAAAAAGGTTGGCAGTGCGGAAAAGCCCAGCTTTATTCTAAATATTTATCTATAGTATAAGAAAGCCCTGCTGAAAGATCAAGAAAACGCGTTGAATGCGGTCGGCTTGCCCCATTCCGAGGACCGCATTCCGAATTACCCATCCCCGATAGAAAAAGCCACCCGTCGGATGACAGGTGGCTTCCCTGGAAACAAAACTGCAGGCTCTGTGTCAGGTCGGGGTAGGGCTCTTTTGTTCCTTGCTTGGTCGCCAATTCAGCCGTGCCGGTGGATTCCATGCAATAGTGTACGCTCCCCTTTGCGGGTGCTTGCCGATTGGGCATATGAGTCCGTCCGGGAGGGGAAAAAGAGGTTGCCCGCCCGCTCCTGGGAAATAAGCGCAGACTCAGCAACTCGTTTTTTTACAAAAAAGTTCAAACGGGAGCCGGTGGGGAACTATTTCTCTCTGCGAGCCGATGTCATTCGTGAAGGATGAAGTTGACCCGCATGTCTACCCGGTACTCTTTGATCTTTCCCTCTTTGACGACTACCTTCTGCTCTTCCACCCATGCCCCGGTGATTCCTTCGAGTGTCTTTGCTGCCCGGGCCAGGCCGCTCTTGATCGCGTCATCGAAGCTTTTGGTTGATGATGAGGTGATCTCGACAATTTTTGCGACAGCCATGGTAATCTCCTTTCTTTCTCGTTTCTCGGATCAAGAAGATTAACTGCTGCAAAAATTCTGTGTCTGGGAATTGACTGCGAAAAGTCTTCACTTAGATTATATGAGAATTCGGCAATACATTGCAATTATTATATCGGGTTCGTTCGGTCACAATATTTGATCTCCAGGGATAAAAGCTCCCGGAAAGCGAAAAACCATAGCGTCGCAAATTACGCGGACGGGCAATGCTGATCCATGGTAAAATCAATATTAATTACTGACACGATGAGGTTCCCATAAAAAATTACGCATGCAAGCCCTGTAACAAATAATTTTACATACAGTAGAATTGTCTGGTTGACAATTTTACAGGCTGTAGAATAAAATATCAGGAAAAACTTCGGGAGTTAACATGAGTGAAAACGGAACAGACATCGGGAAAGACAGACGCAAAGCCTTAGCCGAGTCGGAAGCCGGGAGCCGCGGTGGGAAGAAGGGCATATTTCTGGCCGTTCTCATTGCAAGCCTTGTCATGGCGGGGGCAGGT
Organism: Candidatus Deferrimicrobia bacterium; assembly: GCA_041563215.1. Lineage (GTDB taxonomy): Bacteria > Desulfobacterota > Deferrimicrobia > J040 > J040 > WVXK01. The sequence goes on from JBFFNJ010000023.1 coordinate 13,163, forward strand.
TTTTACATGGCAAAGCCCAGGAAGCCCGCGACGGTGAGCAAGGAGAGCGCGGCTGCGGCGGGGGCAGAGGTAATATCGATCCCCCTGGCCGAGATAAGCGCTGCGGCGAAGTTCTACGAGGCCAGGGTGGGTGAAGTTTCCGTGCGCTTTTTCATCATGACCGGCAGCGACGGCGTGATCAGGAGCGCTCTCGACGCCTGTGACACCTGCGCCCACACGATGAAGGGCTACCGGCAGGAGGGGGACAACATGGTGTGCAACAACTGCGACCAGAAGTTTCCCTCGTCGAAGATCAACCTTGTCCGGGGAGGGTGCAACCCGATTCCCCTGGACAACACGCTGGATGGAGATCACCTGAAGATCAGGGTTGCGGATATACAGAGCGCAGTGCGCTATTTCAACTTCAGGAGATAGGGCCCTGATGGGGATCGCCGGCATTTCACTGAAAAATCTCTTCAGGAGAAAGGTCAAGTCTTTCTTCGTCCTTTTCGTCGTCTTCATCATATCGGGGTCCATCGTGGCGTTCACCTCCGTCTCCACCTCCCTGGAAAAGGACATAGCCGACAAGCTCGACCGGTTCGGGGCAAATATCCTCGTGGTTCCCGAGGTCGATGCGCTGACGATTCGATACGGCGACATGGTGCTCGGATCTACCAGCGTGTCGGGCGAATCGATCAGCTACGCCGACAGGGAGAAGATCCTGTCGATCCCCCTGAAGGAGAGAATAGCGTCGCTGCTCCCCGTCTACTATGCATCCGCAAAAACCGACGGAAGGGAGATCACCTTCATGGGGACCGATCTCATGGAGCTGGCAAAGATGAAGCCCTGGTGGTCTTTCCGACCCGATGAGGGGGGCGGGAAAGCGGTGTGGCTCGGCTCCGAAGTGTCTCGGATACTGGGAAAGAAAGCCGGGGACCGGGTGTCGGTACAGGGTGCCCCGGTAAACGTTGGCGGCGTGATTCCCCCGACGGGGGACAAAGAGGACTACATGATCGTCGCCGGAATCCGTGATCTCTGGAGGTGGAGCGGCACGGAGAACAGGGTCTCGGCGTTTGAGGTGAGCGCCCTCTGCAAGGACTGTCCCGTGGAGGATATCGTCTCACAGATATCCGGCGCCCTGCCGGGTGCCAGGGTGACATCGATCAGAAGGGTGGTCGAAACCAGGGAGAACACGGTGAATCAGCTCAAGAAGTTTGCCCTCGCGGTGGCGGTGATCATCGCCATAATCGGCGCGATGGTCATATCGGTCTCCATTTCGGCGTCGGTTACGGAGAGGACCAAGGAGATCGGGATCATGAGGGCGATAGGATTCAGGAGATCCTGGATCCTGAACATCGTGCTGCTGGAAGCGGGAATTTTGAGCTTTCTCGGTGCCCTTCTCGGGTCCCTCAGCGGGGTTTTCAGCGTTTACTTCATCGCCCCCGCCTTTGACCTGGAGAGAGTGGTCATTCCGCAAGTGGCGGTGATGATCGCCGTGGGCGCGGGGATACTCATGGGGCTGTCGGCATCCTTTCGGCCCGCGATCAAGGCCTCACGGCTCGACCCCGTCGAGGCGTTTCGGAACGAATAGGAGGAACGGTGGAAAACCATTTGATATCTGCCGATAACATCGGCCTCGTCCTGGGAAGCGGAGACGGAAGGGCAGAGATCCTCAAGGGTATCTCCCTGACCGTCGGAAAGGGGGAGTTCCTCTCCATCATGGGCCCCTCGGGTGCGGGAAAGAGCTCTCTCATGAACGTGATAGGCGGTTTGCAGACCCCCACTTCGGGACGGGTCTTCGTGGATGATTTCGATATATACGCCCTGGATACCGAGAAGAGGGCCGATTTCAGGCGGTTGTACCTTGGATTCGTGTTTCAGTCGTTCCACCTCTTTCCCTACCTGACGGTGATGGAAAACATCATGCTTCCGATGGTCAAGGATGACCTGTCGCGGAAGGACAAGGAGGAGATCGGCGTCTCCCTGCTCGGCAAGGTTGGCCTGTCGGGTAAGGAGAAAAGGTTTCCATCGCAGCTGTCAGGGGGGGAGGCACAGCGGGTGGCTGTTGCCCGGGCACTGTTCAACAATCCGCTCATCATCCTCGCCGATGAACCCACGGGGAATCTCGATACGAAAAACGGGATGGCCATTCTCGATCTGTTCTCTCACGTAAACGAGGAGGGCAAGACGATCATCATGATCACCCACTCCCGGGAATATGCCCAGCGGGCACACAGGGTCGTGGATATGTGCGACGGCTCGCTGGGGGGAAGCATGCTCATCCCCGCCAACGCCTCACCCTACGCCTGAGAGGATCTTTTACCCCCATACCCTGCGCGGGGTAGCTGTTCCCCCCGCTCCTTTGACGCCTTGCACCGACGGGATGGCCCGTATCAGGAAAAATCATGCTTTTCCCTGGCCCCCACGGGACCATTGCGTCAGCCAATTAACTACTATTTTAATAGTCTATTTGGTATTTAATTTTTTTCCGTCTTGAATGCTGCATTGAATTGATATGCCTGTTTTAAATCTAAATTTCCACTTGACAGGGTTTTCGCGGTTACGTAAACTGAGAAAAAATTAATCTAATAAAATCTATCTGTAATATAGACAATAAAGGTGGAGGGTGAAGCACAATTATCCCGATAGAGCAAATACGGTGGTTGAGCGTACGTGAGCACTTCCGAAGCGAATACCGGGGAGGCGCACGCCAGCTAATCTCTTTGCGGAATGAGCGATGAAAAAGATTGTCGTTGACAACGTCCACGTGGATTTCAACGGTTCCCCCCAAAACGGGGGGAAACGGGTCTTGAACGGGATCCACCTGGACATTCACGAGGGAGAGACGCTGAGCGTTCTGGGCAAGAGCGGCTGCGGAAAAACGACCCTGTTGAACGTCATCGGAGGATTGCTGGTGCCAAAGCAGGGGAGCATATTTATCTGCAAAAACGGTGAAGGGGCCCCGGTCATACGCTACGTATTCCAGCAATTTTCCCTCTACCCCTGGATGAACGTTGTCGACAATATCCGCGTCGGGCTCCCCCATGGGAAGAAGGGCGATTCTGAGCTTACAAGGGTGATAGAGCTCGTCGGCCTTACCGACTGTGCCAACCAGAAGG
>JBFFNJ010000024.1:0-15462 GCA_041563215.1 Candidatus Deferrimicrobia bacterium
CGCAATGTTTGCATCAGGCGTGAGTCTCATGGGACTCATCGGACCGATCCTCGTCATCGCCGTAGCCTTCGCTTTCCTCTCTTTCCTTACGTCGGAAATTGTCGTGCCGAGGACTTCGCTGGCAGCGCGTGACATCGAGGCAAACTACATAAGGAAAAAAGAACGGGCGGCGAGGTTTTTCCAGAACAGGTACTGGTTGAAAGTCAAAGACGGGCTGATCGTGGCCCACCTGCTCGATGAGGAAAAAAGAAGCGTTCTCGGGTTCACCTATCTCGTCCTCGACGACCAGGGGAAACTCAAACAGAGATTCGATGCGCGGGAAGCGACGTACAACGGCCTCTGGAACCTGAAAAACGTCGATATCCTTACCCTCGAAGGGCAACCGAAAATGGCAAAAGTGTCCGTCACATCACTCGATCTCCCTGCGAGCTTCGACACCTTCTTCAGCTCCCAGAAGTCTCCCGCGGACATGAACTCGAGCGACTTGTCCCGGTACATCAGGGAGATAAAACACAAGGGCTTCGACGCGCGCAGCTACCTCGTTGATTATCACTCGCGCTTCTCCTACCTCACCCTCAACCTGGTCATCATCTTCCTCGCTGCACCCTTCTCCCTCGTTGGGCCGAGAAAAGGAGTACTCATCACGAGCGTGGTCCTGTCCGTGGTCATCGGCTTTTCCTGCTGGGTCCTCTTTTCAATTTTCGTCGCCTCGGGGCGCAAGGGGATTCTCCCACCCCTGGCGGCCTCCTGGGCGCCCGTTGTGCTGGTGGCGGGGCTAGCCTATCTGGTTTACAAGAAACTCAGGGTTTGAGGTTTCGCGCGAGCAAGAGGGTAGATGTCTTACCGTGCGGAAAGCACCCGAAGCCGGGAATACTAATCCTTATCTCACCGGGAATGCAGAATCAGCACGGCGATTGCAAAACGGTGTATCTTCAGGTTCCTTCCTGCCAGGACGATAGATATTCTCTCTGCCGCGCGGTGAGCCGGTCTATCTTTACGCCCATCGCGCGAAGCTTCATTTCGGCAATTTTCCCGTCTATCTCAGGGGGGACGCTGTAGACTTTATTCTCCAGCCCCTTTCCGGATCGCACGATGTACTGGGCACTGAGAGCCTGGTTTGCGAAGGACATGTCCATGACGCTCGCCGGGTGGCCTTCTGCAGCGGCCAGATTTATCAGCCGTCCCTCCCCGAGGAGAAAAATCCTCCTTCCGTTTTCCAGGGTGTACTCGACAACAAATTCCCTTATCTCCCTCTTTTTCACCGTGAGCTTTTCCAGGGCATCGAGGTTGATCTCGACGTTGAAGTGACCGGAGTTGCACACCATCGCCCCGTCCTTCATGAGAAGGAAGTGCCTTTCATCAATGACATCGACATCGCCCGTAACGGTGCAGAATATGTCCCCTTTCGGTGCAGCCCTGCTCATGGGCATCACCCGGAAGCCGTCCATTACCGCCTCCAGAGCCCGCAGCGGGTCCACCTCTGTTACGGTAACGTGCGCACCCATACCCCTGGCCCTCAAGGCAAGCCCTTTGCCACACCACCCGTATCCTGAAACGACGAATTCAGATCCGGCCATGAGCCTGTTCGTTGCCCTGAGAATACCGTCGATGGTGGACTGCCCGGTGCCGTGCCTGTTATCGAACATGTGCTTTGTATGTGCCTCATTCACCGCAATGATCGGGTACTCGAGCACAGAAGAAGCGGCCATGCTTCTCAACCGTATGACCCCGGTTGTCGTCTCTTCGGTACCCGCGACGACATCCTTCAGGTAGAGCCGCTTTTGCCGGTGGATGGTGGAGACCAGGTCCGCCCCGTCATCCATGGTGATGTTCGGCTTGATCTCGAGTGCGTTCAATATGTGACGGTAATAGACCTTTTTGCTCTCCCCCTTGATCGCGTATACAAAAATGTCATGATTTCTGGCCAGGGCTGCAGCCACGTCGTCCTGCGTGCTCAAAGGATTGGAAGCGCAGAGGCTTACCGCCGCTCCACCCTCCTTCAACGCGATGACGAGATTTGCCGTCTCCGTGGTCACGTGGAGACAGCAGGCGATAGAAACACCCTCGAGGGGCCTCTCCCTCCGGAAGGTGTCCCGAATATCTTCGAGAACCGGCATTTCCATCCCCGCCCACTCGATCCGTTTTTCCCCCTTTCCGGAAAGCCTCAGGCCGGCAATATGCGATTTTTGCATCATCCCTCCTTGCCATTTTCGTAAATTATGGGAATGGGCAACCTTCCGGGGCCCCGGCAAAAGCACCACAAAAAGGCTTCAAACCCCCAGCTTCAAAAGGTCTTTCAAGGCAGAAACACCGTCCCGGTTCTCCCAGGGAAACCCTTCATCTTCCCTCCCGAAGTGACCGTATGCGGCCGTTTTCAGGTAGATCGGACGAAGCAGATCCAGCTTCTTCGTGATCATACCCGGCCGCATGTCAAAAATATCGGGGATAACCTTCTCCACCTCTTTTTCCGGTATCATCCCGGTATTGAAGAAGTCCAGGTTCACGGAAACAGGTTCCGGCACCCCGATCGCATACGCGATCTGGATCTCACACTTCCTGGCCACCCCGGCGCCGATGATGTTTTTCGCAATGTACCGCGCCATGTACGAGGCGCTCCTGTCCACCTTCGAAGGATCCTTTCCCGAAAATGCCCCGCCTCCGTGCCGGCTCGACCCCCCGTAGGTATCTACGATAATTTTCCTTCCCGTAAGTCCCGTGTCGGCCACCGGCCCCCCGGTAACGAACCTCCCCGTGGGGTTCACGAGAAAGTTGGTCCGGTAGGTAATAAACTGGGGGGGAACCACCTTTTTCACCACCTCCTCCAGGATCCCCTCTTTGAGATCTTCGTCGGTCACCTCCGGCGTGTGCTGGGAAGACACGACAACGGTGACCACCTCGACAGGCTTGCCCTCGTCATACTGAACCGTCACCTGGCACTTTCCGTCGGGCCTTATGAAAGGAAGTATTCCCTCCTTCCTGCACCGGGCAAGACGTTTCGATATTTTATGGGCTAGCATTATCGGCAGAGGCATGAGTTCCGGTGTTTCGTCACAGGCGAAGCCAAACATCATTCCCTGATCCCCGGCGCCCTGCTCCTCGGGAGCGCCCCGATCGACCCCCATTGCGATATCGGAAGACTGCCGGTTCAAAGCCACGACGACACCGCATGAGTCTGCATCAAATCCCATCTCGGGGGTAACGTACCCGATCCCCCTGATCGTGTCCTTCACGATTTTCACCACATCGCAATCCGCCCTGGTGGTCACTTCTCCGCCGAGCATGACCAGACCCGCCGTTATGAGGACTTCACATGCAACACGGGCATCGGCATCCTTGCCTATGATATCGTCGAGTATCGCGTCAGATATCTGATCTGCAACCTTGTCGGGATGCCCTTCCGTGACCGATTCCGACGTGAAAAGGTATGGCCTCTCAATCATCTATCCAACCTCCCTAAGCATTTCTCTCTACCTCGTAGAGAGGCGTCCGGAGGATTATACAACAGGGCAATCAAAATTTCTCGACAATATCCTCCGGATAGAGCTCCTCGAATTTCCCGCGGAGAATATCAGAAATGTCCTTCCCCGTGGCGCAGGACTTTATCTCCTCCACGAACTCACGGGCATGGGCGAAGTCCGACTTTCGGATGATCGTCTTTGCAAGGGGAATCGAATCGGGATTCATGCTCAGCTCGTCGAGTTCGAGGCCAATGAGAACGGGGAGGAACATATGGTCTCCCGCCATCTCCCCGCACATGGCAACTTCAATACCCGCATTGTGGGCGGCGTCGACGATGAACCTGATCATCCGGATTATGGCGGGATGGAGGGGGTCGTAGAGGTAGGTGACAGATTCGTTGACCCTGTCTATCGCGAGGGAGTACTGGATGAGGTCGTTTGTGCCAATGCTGAAAAAATCCACCATTCCCGCGAGGATATCCGAAATTATCGCAGCAGAGGGAACCTCGACCATGATGCCTATTTTGACCTCATCGTCGAATGGATGGCCATCCCTGGAGAGTTCCCACTTCGCCTCGGAAACAACTTTCTTCGCCTCCTCGATTTCCCAGACGCAGGACACCATGGGAAACATTATGCGGACCCTGCCGTAAGCAGATGCCCGGAGGATAGCGCGCAGCTGGGTCTTGAAGATCTCCTTTTCCTTCAGGCAGAACCGTATCGCCCGCAGCCCCATGGCGGGATTCATCTCCTCTGCAAGGTCAACGTGGCTCACGAACTTATCGCCTCCCAGGTCAAAGGTCCTGATGGTCACCGCACTCCCCTTGAACTTCTCGACGACACCGCGGTATATCTTGAACTGTTCTTCCTCCAGGGGCATGTCCCTCCTGTTAAGGTAGATAAACTCGGTCCGGTAAAGACCTATGCCGTCAGCCCCGAGAGCAAGAGCCTGCTCCGCTTCGTGGGGCATCTCGATGTTCGCCATGACCTTCAGCTTCCTCCCATCTTTGGTTACGGAAGGGAGTTTTGAAAATTTCACCAGGGCCTTTCGCTTCCTCTCCATTCGTTCAAGTTTCTTGGTGTAATCCGCTATGAGCGACTCGTCGGGAGAGATGATCACGATGCCCTCGTACCCGTCTATTATGTACACCTCGTCGTAGGAAAAATAGCTGGTCACGTTCCCGAGACCGACGACAGCCGGTATCCTCAGAGACCGGGCAACTATCGCCGTGTGGGATGTCCTGCTTCCCATATCGGTGGCGAAACCCTTTACGGAACGGCCCATCATCTGTGCCGTGTCTGCCGGCGAGAGGTCATGGGCAATGACCACGACATCCTCGCCTACCTCGAGAATCGAATCAACCCTTCTGCCCGCTAAGTTCTCGAAAATCCTGTGGGCTATCTGTTTGATGTCATCGCCCCTCTGCTTCAGGTAGACGTCTTCCATGCGGTGGAAGTTCTCGACAAGGTCCTTCAGCACTTTATCCAGAGCCCACTCCGCTCTGAAGTAATAATCACGAATCATCTTGATCGTCGCATCGATGAGCATGGAATCTTCGAGCATAGAGATGTGGACCCCGAGAATCTGGTAGTGCTCGCCGTTTTTATCGGTCAACGATTCCTGGATATCCGACAGCTGTTCCTTTGACCGCTCCACGGCGCCCAGGAACTTCTCGACCTCCATCTCCACCTCCTCCCGGGAAATTTAGGACTTGACAAAACTCGGCAGGCTCCTGTCGAGAAAAAAGCCCTTCGCGATTGCAATGCCCGGTGAGGCGGGTATGCCGCTTGCAATGATATTCTTCATATCCCTGTGCACCTATTTCTCGTTGAATCTTCTCTTCACCAGATCTTCGATCGCCCTTACCGCCTCATCTGCATCATCGCCTTCGGCCGAAACCTTTATTATAGAGCCCATGGGCGCCGCGAGCATGAGGATCCCCATGATGCTCTTTCCATTGACCTCTATACCGTCTTTGAATATCAATATCTTGGACTTGAACTTACTGGCAAGGTTGGCAAGGGAAGATGCAGCCCTTGCGTGCAGTCCGAGCTCATTCTTTATCATCAGATCCTTGACGACCCGGGTAGATTCGCTTGTTTCCGTTTTGCTCATCCCGTTACCCCATGACGAGAGAAATGAGTACGACAAACATTGCCGAAAAAACGACTATCTCCGACGTGGCAGCAATCTTCCGGTAGATGAACTCCAGCGCAATGACCAGACACAGGGAAACAAGGAACTGGATCCCCGTGAAAACGAATTTCTGGTCAACGGGAAGAATTCTCGAAATGAAAAAACCCAGGTAAACCCCGAGAAAGATCATCACCATCGCGCGGATATACTCATTCTTCTCGGCAAAGTTATTTTCCTTGAGATACTGGTATATCCCATTTGGCGATGCGAGGGACATCCTGAATCCCACGATCCGCATCCGAAGGTGAAAATAGTTATATGCCACCACGAGAAGCACGATCCCCAGGTAGGGATTGACCAGAGCAGCAAGAACCGACATGAGAGAAACGAAAGGTTTCAGAGACCCCCAGAAGAAGGAGTCGCCGATTGCCCCGAGAGAGCCCATAAGACCCACTTTCGCAGAATTGACGGCGGAAGGTTCGACTTCGCCCTTCTGGATTTTCTCCTCGAAAGCAAGTGACATGGCCGCGAGGTGAGAAGAGAAATAGGGATGGGTGTTGAAAAATTCAACGTGCCGCTTTGCCGCCTCCCGAATCCTGTCCGGCTCGCCTGCGTATATCTTCTCCAACCCGGGAAGAATCGCATAGAGAAAGCCGACACTCTGCATATTCTCAAAGTTCCAGCATGCCTGAACAAGCATGCTCCTTAAAAAGACCCGTGATTTCGTTTTCCGATCCAGCACCCTTAAAAAACCCCCATCTCGAATATCATGAACGCAATAGCTCCCGAAGCGAGAGCCATATGGAAAAAAGCGATCTTGTTGCTCACCCTGCAGTGCTGGTAGACGCTCACCGCTCCCGTTGCAGGGATGATGAGGTACATGACCAGAAAAGGCGAGATGACATACTGCGGAATGGCGGGAACGAGCCACTTGCCCGCCAGGATCCCCAGAACTATCCAGGAAAAGGACAGGAGCACCCCTGCCATGAGCCAGAGGACAATCGAGGCATAGATACAGGAGCGCACCGTCTCAAGGTCTCCCACATCAACACCCGACACGGCGTATCTCGAGATCTTTCCGTTCATCCTCCTGATCAGGATGTCAACCTCCCTGCCCAGTTCGCCAACGAAAACCGATGCGGATCCGATGAGCGCAATGTCGGCAAACCCCACTTCTCTGGAGAACGACAGATAGGCAACGGCTACGGTGCCGAAAAGGGCGGCTCCCGTATCGTCGGGGGGAACCGAGGCACCAACGGGAAGCCGCGAAACCCAGAGCATTTCCAGGAGTATCCCCAGAGTGACACATTCCGGCAACCGGTTAAAGAGAGCCCCCGTTATAACCGCGATCGCAATCGGCCGGTGAATCATCATCTGCAGAACCGCGACCCTGTCCAGGTATATGATCCCACACAGGAGTATGAGGACTGCCACCTTTGTGGTCAGGCTTATCTCCATCGTGGCTACTTCCTTATTTCAGCTATATATCTATTTCCCTGTCAGAGGGAACTGACTTTACATCGATCTCTACACCGAGATCCTTCAGCTTTCTCACGATCCTTACGTCATCGGCATCAAAAAAAACCGTGGAGGATATCCTCTTCTTTCCCGTCTCATAGTGGAGGTTCCCCACATTGATCTTCACTATGCCCGGGACCTCCTTGACAATGCTCATGGCCACTTTCAGATCCCTGCAGAGAACGAGAACCCTCTTGCTCTCCTTTCCCCTGGCCCAGCGACCCGATACAAAATCCTTCACGGAAGAGCAGAAGAGGTCCACATCGGGAGGAACCGCCATCTTCATGACCTCTCTCATCATGAAGTCTGATGCGGTCCTGTCATCGACCACGACTATTTTGGAGGCACCCGTGAAGGGCAACCATGCCTCGATAACCTGTCCGTGGACGAGCCTCGAATCTATTCGGACAAGAGCTATCTGCACATTTAACTCCTCCCCACTCTCCTTTTTAATATTTCGCTTGCGATTGTTATGTTCTTCTGGCCGTAATCCTTTATAAATCTGGCCAGATCCTCAAGATTTTTCTCCTTTTCCCTGGCCGTAGGGACCCGCAAAACCATCGGCGTATTCACCCCCGTTATCACCTCTACGTGATATCTTCCAAGAAATGACAGTGAGAGGTTCGAGGGAGTACCGCCGAACATGTCCGTCATGACGAGCACCCCGTCGCCACTGTCTACCGATTTGATTGCCTTCTCGATATCGTTGTGTATCTTCTCGACAGACGCTTTCGCATCTATATCTACTGCCACGGCATGCTCGATCTTTCCCACGATCAACTCGGCAGTTTTCAACACTTCCGTTGCAAGGTTTCCGTGCGATACGATGACGACGCCAATCATGACTCATACACCCCCAGATTCTGTTTTTGTAATGTCTCTGTGTCTAACATTTATATCAGCATTGACATGTTTATTTCCAATGATTTTCACGATCTCCTCCGCAACTGCCACCGACCGGTGGCGCCCCCCGGTGCACCCGATTGCTACCGTAAGGTATGCCTTTCCCTCTCCTATGAACTTGGGAAGTAAAAAATCAATTAAATCCAAAATCTTATCGATAAACACCCGGGAATCATCGTTGGCAAAAATATATTTTTTTACCGCCTCCTCCCTCCCGTCTTTGTCCTTCAACCCTGCAACGAAGTGGGGGTTGGGGAGAAACCGCGCATCGAAGAGAATATCGGCCTCTGCCGGTATCCCATATTTGAACCCGAAACTCAGAAAGGTAACGTTGAGCTTCGTAAACTCTTCTACGGGCATCTCCTTTCTGATAAAATCCTTCAGCTCATGGATGCTCATGTCGGCTGTATTGATGTACAGGTCGACATAGGGCCTGACGCTTTTGAGAAATTCCCTCTCTTTGCCGATGCTGTCTAACGGATTCTCCGACTCTGAGAGCGGGTGCTTTCTGCGCGTCTCGCTGAATCTCCTTATCAGGACATCATCGTCGCAATCGAGGAAGACCACGCGAAACTGGATATCCATCTTACGGAAATAATCGACGAGCTCGGGGAACTGGGAGAAAAACTCCTTCCCTCTCACATCTATGACGAATGCCATTCTCTGCTTCGCCAGCTCTTCCCCGATCAAAAGCTCCACGATACGCGGTATGATAACCACGGGCACATTGTCGACGCAGAAAAAACCAATATCTTCGAGCACTTTCAAGGCGGTGCTCTTTCCGGAACCGGAGATCCCCGTTATTATGATAACCAGTGGGGGCGTCATTTTTTCTTCTTCTTGTATGTTAACCGTTTCTTTGCAATTGCGTCACGGTGTCTCGAGGAGAACTCGACCGACGAATCGACCCCCGTCTGCTTGAGCAGGTAATTTCGCACGCCAACTTCTACGAGAGTCGACAGGTCCCTCGCCGGGCTCACCGGAAAAAGGATACTGGGCAGTTTCACCTTCAAAAGATTGAAAGACCTCTCAGGAATGCCCGTACGGTCATACTTCTTGCTCGAGTCCCACTCTTCGAGCTCGATGACAAGATCCACCCTTTTCTCCTCTATTATCGAAGAGAGACCGAAAAGATCCCGTATGTTGATAATTCCCAGACCTCTTATCTCCATGTAGTGTTTGATCACGTCCCCGCCCCTTCCAAGCAGGGTATTGTGGCCCCTTTTCTCGATTTTGATCGCGTCGTCTGCAACAAACCGGTGCCCTTTGCAGATCAGGTCGAGTGCACACTCGCTCTTCCCTATCCCGCTCGACCCCGTGATCAAGACCCCCACGCCGTAAATATCCATCAGGACACCGTGCACCGTTGTCCTCTCGGACAATTCAACAGAAAGATAACTGATTATTTTTTCTATCAGAGTCGACGTGTCATACCCTGACAGGAGAACGGGAAGCCGGAACTTGGCCGACATGGTCTTCAAACCAAGCGGGGGAGTTACTCCCCCTGCAAAAATGATACAGGGGAGATCTGAACGGCACAGTTTTTCGAGAACAACCCTTCCTTTTCTCGCGTCGAGGCTTTCGAAAAATATCATTTCGGCTTCGCCGGCAATCTGGATCCTGTCAGGGTGGAAGGACCTGAATATGCCGGCAAAAAGGAGGCCCGATTTCTGAATTCTGGATGTGGTTATCTGACGTGTCTTTCCCGACTTCCCTGAGAAAAAGCTGAGATCTAAATCAATATTGGTATCTTTGAAAAGCTTTTCTACTGATATCGTTCTCATGTGAACCGCCGGCCGCTTTTTTCATAACCTCTCGTCCTCTTCCCTCAAAATCTCAACCATCTCGATTTGTGATCCGGCATCCATGATTTTTTTCCGAAACCTCTCCGTCTTGAGCAGTCTCGATATCCTTGCAAGAGCCTTCAGATGGAGTCCCGCTGAGTTTTCGGGGGCAACGAGAAGAAAAAAGAGGTGTGCCGGCTTTCCGTCCATCGATTGAAAATCAATACCCTTTGTGCTCCTTCCGAGAGCACCGGTCAGAAATTTAATCCCCGGGTACTTCCCGTGAGGTATTGCAACTCCCTCCCCTATTCCCGTAGACCCGAGTGATTCCCGCTCGAGCAATATTTTTGCCAGCTCGAGCGGCGCTATTTCTTCGCAATTTCCCGCAACAACGCGTGCAAGCTCCCTTATCACCTCATCTTTCGTTTTGGCTTTGAGCTCCTCTACTACCGTTTCTGGAAAAAGAAGGTCAAATATCTTCACAGTTCCTTCCCCTGCCTCTTTATGGTTCGATGAACCCCACCCTGCCGTCTTTCAGCCTGCACACAACATTGTAGGTATTTGTCTCGAAATTGAGAAAGAGCAGCACATCCTTCCCCGAAAACTCGAGGTGCTTTACGGCATCGTCCATCGTCATGGGTTTCGGCAGTGAGTTGTTCAACCTCACCACCTCAACACCCCCGGAAACCGATATGTCTTCCTCCTCGGCCGACTCATCGAGGATACTTTTGTTTAAGGAACCGTAATTTGCATGCTCCTTCTTTTTTTCCCTGAATTTCTTGACCTGCTTTTCTACCTTGTCGACGACCAGGTCGATTGCGGAGAACAGATCGTCTGTCTCCTCGATCGCCTTCACGGAAATCCCCTTTGCAGTGAGCAAAACCTCAGCTATGTGCCGGTACTTCTTGACACTCAGGATGACATTTGCGTCGAAGGGGTTATTGATGACCTTTTCCAGCTTGGTAATCTTATCCACCGCGTACCCCTTGAGCGTTTCGTTGGGCTCTATCTGCCGGAATGTAACCGTGATTCCCATTCATTTACCTCCAATCGCGCACGTTCCTTCTCCATATTTTGCAAATTTTTATGCTAGCCCAATTATTCCGTGAACGCAACGCTTTCTAGAAAATCTTTTTTCTTTTGTTAGATGGCAAAATCCCCAAAGATTCCCTGTACTTCGTGACAGTTCTCCGTGCTATATTGATGCCCTGTGACTTCAATATCCTGGCAACCTCTATATCGCTGAGGGGTTTTTGCGGGTTTTCCCCCTGGATCAGCTCTTTTATCTTCTCCTTTACCGACTCCGACGCCACACTCTCACCGTCCCTCCTGGAAAGGGAGCTGGTAAAGAAGTATTTCAACTCGAACAAACCAAGGGGGGTGTGCACATATTTTCCGCTCGTTACGCGAGATACCGTAGATTCGTGCATTTTGATGTCCTCGGCGATATCCCGGAGGGTCAGGGGCTTTAAGTAGCCCGGCCCCTGCTCGAAAAATTCGATCTGATTTTTGAGTATTGACTCCATCACCCGGTATATGGTTCTCTTCCTCTGGTATATGCTCTTGACAAACCATGCGGCAGAATTCACCTTTTCCCTTATATACTCTTTCTCTTCCTTCGAAAGAGACTCCTTCTGCTTGATCAGGGTCCGGTAATAGGAGTTGATACGGAGCTTTGGCAATCCATCCTCGTTCAGAGAAATTACCCACTCTGAGCCAACCTTGAATACGGAGATATCGGGAACCACGTAATGAACTTCTGCAGTCGAATATTGCCTTCCCGGCTTCGGATCAAGGCTGGATATGTTCTTGAACGCCGCTCTTACCCTGGTCTTTTCGAATTTCATTGCCCGCGCGACGCCCAGGAGATCCGTCTTGATAAACCTGTCGAAATATTCATCGAGAATTCTCACCTCGAGGGACCTGAGGCCGAATTTTTCCCGCGCCTGCACGGAAAGGCATTCCTTCAGATCACGCGCCCCGACCCCGGTGGGGTCAAAGAGCTGGATCTTTTTCAGCACATCTTCCACCTCTTGTGGGGCATGCTGAAAATTCTCCGCCGTCTCTTCGACACCGACCGTGAGATAGCCGTTTTCATCAATGTTTCCAATCAGATAGGTGCCGATCTTTTTCTCCTCCAGGGAAAGGTTCTCAAGTGACAGCTGTATCATGAGATGGTCAGTGAGATTGACCTCCGTTCTGAGGGTATTTTCATAGAGCGGCCTTCCGTCTTCATCCGCCCGGGCTCCGCTTCCCTGATATCCCCCGAAGGACTCATCGGGAAAGTACGCATCCAGGTCGACCGAGTCGAGGAAGGAATCGACTTCTTCAGAGTCCTCCTCTTCCTGCCCCTCCGCCGGGAGGTCCTCTTTCCGGACATCCTCCTCCTCCTCGAGAATCTCCTCGAGGACGGGATTCTGCTCGAGCTCGTTTTTTATTGTCTGCTGAAGTTCCAGGCGGGTCAGCTGGAGGAGCTTGATGGCCTGCTGGAGTTGAGGGGTTATCGTCAGCTTGAGCTGCTGCTGCAACCTGAGGCTATGTTTCATATCAAGCGCCATTAAAGCGTAAACTCCTCACCAAGGTAGACTTCCTTGACTATATCCGAACTGAATATGTATGCCGGCTCTCCCTCTTCGAGAATCTCCCCTTCGTTTATTATATACGCCCTGTCACAAACTCTCAAAGTGTCTCTCACGTTGTGGTCCGTTATGATAACCCCGATTCCCTCGTCTCTCAGCTTCACGATGATTCTCTGGAGGTCGGCTATGGTAATGGGATCGATGCCCGCAAATGGCTCATCGAGGAGGAGAAAGGACGGCAGGAGGGTCAGGGCCCGGCAAATTTCAACCCTTCTCCTCTCACCGCCGGAAAGGGAGTAACTTTTTGCCTTCCTCAGATGCTCGATGCCCAGTTCGGAGAGCAGCGTCTCGAGCCTTTCCTTCATTTCCTGTTGCGAAATGGGAAGCGTCTCGAGAATCGCAAGAACGTTGTCTTCAACGTTCATCTTTCGGAAAATAGAAGGCTCCTGGGGAAGATACCCGATACCCAGTCGTGCCCTCCTGTACATGGGGTACGCGGTTATATCCAGATCGTCGAGGACTATGCTTCCCTCATCGGGGACGATGAGACCGGTGATTGCGTAGAAGAGGGTGGTTTTTCCGGCACCATTCGGTCCCAAAAGCCCGAGCACTTCCCCCCTCTTCGCCTGGAGGGAGACACCCCTTAACACTTTTCTCTTGCCGAAGCTCTTAACAATGTCTTTTGCCTGTAACGTGTTCACCTTTCTCCCTTTTCCGGCTCCTTTTGTTTTTCCTCTGTCTCCTTCATGAATGTCTCGGGGTTGATGATGGCCTTCACCCTCCCCTTTTCTCCCCCTATGATGACGCTCCTGTTTTCGGCTATGTATATTATCAGCTTTTCACCCAGAAGCCTGCTATCGCCCTCTGATACTACCGTGTTTCCGATCAATTCGACAGTCTGATCTTCGTTGATGAAGATCGCCCTGTCTCCGCGCGCCTCCCTTATGTCTTCCTGCACGACCCGTACGTTCCCGATCGCCTCGATCTTGGCAACCTCCTTTCCCTCCTCGTCGTACTCGGCTACGAGGGAATCGGCATAGATGAGCAGGCTGTTCTGGGATGCGATGACATCTCCCTTGAAGGTCACCCTGCGCTCCTGCCTCTCTGCCACGAGCTCTTTCGCCGTTATCTCAATAGGCTTTTTGGACAGTTTTTCCGCCTTCAGTTCGTTCACGCCTTCGATGGCGCCCGCGGGAAGTAGCGGAAGGACGAGGGCAAGAAAAAGTAAAAGCAAAATGTTGAGATTCTTGCGTTCACAGACCTCTTTCACCTGATCACCTCTCCCAGCTCTTCCTTCAATTCCGTAAGGTCTGAGATATGCGCTTCGACCCTTTCCAGCCTGAAGCGCTCTTCCTTGAAATCCATGATCCCCCGCTCCCCCGTCACGGAGAGCGTGCCGGACTTAAGGAGAACATCCCTTTCCAGGATAGCTTCCCGGTGCTCGAAGTCGAAAACCCCCCCGCTCCCCGTCAGCCGGAAAACATCGGAGGCAGTTATGAGAACCCTTCCCGATGACACGAGAGATTTTATCTCGCTATCATACACCGCCTCGGGCAAGGTGAAGTAATAGGGCACCTGATCCCCCTTGAAGACGCCCTCCACCTTCTCGAAGGAGACAAAATCCACCCCCTTGAAGTAGTTTGCCCTCCTGGCCGTGAAATCTACATCGACCCCCTTTTGCGATATCTCCCTGAATTCGAAATTGTGAATGACCATGTCGGGGCTCGTTTGGGGAATTACCACGCCACCGGAACCGCCGACCGACGTTTCCCTCCCCCCGTTCTTTGAGCAGAAAGAGATGAAAAAGGCGAGGAAAAACACCAATAGAGTCGGCATCAGCTTATTCATGATGTTTATCATAGCACTTAATGAATGGAACGTTAAAAGAAAGATATTTCATGATCTTTCAGAATCGAAGGGGGGATGGTTACATCAATTTTTTCCCTTTCCGACTCCGGAAAAAGGGTCAGGGCTGTCGGAGCGAACGGGTCGCATGCCCCCCCATTTTCCGCGGCGAAAAAACATCTACTTCAGATACTTGGACATCACGGTGGCCCACAAGCCCTTGTTTTTCAATATATATTCAATAATTTCCCTGACGGCGCCCCGGCCACCTTCCCTCTTCGCAATGTAGTGGGCAACATCTTTTACTTCCTGGACGGCATCCTGGACGGTCGCGGCAAAGCCGACCTGCTTCATGACGGGAATGTCGACTATGTCATCCCCCACGTAGGCTATCTTCTCCCTTTCCACGCCGGTTTTCTCCATGATTTCCCAAAGCGCCGCCACTTTATCGAATTGCCCCTGGTACAGGATCTCTATTCCCAGTTCCCCGGAGCGCCTGGCAACGATGTCAGATTTTCTACCGGTGATAATTCCCACTTCAATTCCGGCGCGCTGGATGAGTTTTATTCCGTGGCCATCCTTTACGTCGAAAAACTTCCATTCCGTCCTGTCGGGGCCGTAGACTATCCTTCCATCCGTGAGCACGCCGTCCACGTCAACGAGAAACAACTCAACCCTCTTCGCTCTCTCCCTCGCTGTCTCCTGCCTGATCTGGCTCATGTAATCTTCGCCCTCAAAAGATCGTGTATGTGTATCACGCCCACAAGGTTCTCTTCCCCCTCGTCGAAAACAAAGAGAGAGGTTATCTTGTTTTGCTCCATTATGGAGAGAGCCTTGGCAGCCAGTTCGCTCTCCGTTATTTTCTTCGGGTTTTTCGTCATGATATCCTTCGCCTTGACCGTGTATATGTCCACCTTCTTCTCCATGGCTCTGCGCAGGTCCCCATCGGTGATGACGCCGATAAGCCTGTTCTCCTCATCAACGATACCCGTGACGCCGAGCCTCTTCGACGATATCTCATACAGGGCGTCTATGAGGGGGGTGTCGGGTCTTGTCAGGGGAATCTCGTCACCGGTGCTCATCAGATCCGAAACGAGCTTCAGCCTTCTCCCGAGAGCACCGCCTTCACCCCTCGCTCGCGCACGAGCCGGGACACCAAAAGAAACGGCACGGAGTGCGGTTGATAGGTGAAGGGGCTTCCATAATGGTCAATCACGTCCGGCATCATTTCCAAGAAG
>JBFFNJ010000025.1:0-14772 GCA_041563215.1 Candidatus Deferrimicrobia bacterium
CGTCGAGGGACGCCTCGTAGAGGTCGATAAGTCCCTGGGTCAGGAACGTGTAGTCGTCGGCCATACCCGGAACCTCCCTGCTTCCGTCACGCCATCGCCTGTAGAGTTGGCCGGTTTCTTCGTCGTAGAGGTTTATCCTGATGAAGGCCGCCGCCCTCGCGGCCGCATCCAGGTATTTTTTTTCATCCAGGGCCTGGTGGGCCGCGGAAAGGGCCGATATGGCCAGTCCGTTCCACGAGGTGATGATCTTGTCGTCGAGGAGGGGCCGCGGTCGCCCTGACCTTGCCTCGAGGAGCTTCTCCTCCCCGTCCCGGATGATGCCGGCTATCTTATCTTGTGGCATGCCCTGTTCCCCCGCCAGCTCCTTGTCCGTTCGGGCGGCATAGAGGACATTTTTCCCGGGAAACTCGCCCATGGGGTCGTAGCGGACGTTCCCCTCCTCTTCCACCCCGTACCGGGAGCAGAAAATCTCCCCCCTATCCTTCCCCAGCGCCTGGAGGATCTCCTTTTTTTCCCAGACGTAAAATGCCCCCTCCTTCAGGTGCCCGATGTCGTCATGGGAAAAGCGGTCAGCGAGAAATGGGGGGAGGCTGTCTGCGTCCTCGGCCGAGTAAAATCCGCCTCCGTCGTGGTGAAGCTCCCCCAGCAGGTAACCGAGGGTCTTTTCCGCAACATTCGCAAAGAAGTCATCCCCGCTCAGCTGGTATGCTTCCAGGTAGGTTTTTGCGAGCTGGGCGTTGTCATAGAGCATCTTCTCGAAGTGGGGAAGGTGCCACCGCTCATCCGTCGAGTACCGGTGAAACCCCCCGCCGAGGTGGTCGAAGATTCCGCCTTCGGCCATCTTCCTCAGGGAGAAGAGGGACATATCCAGGGCGGCTTTCCCCTTTTCGCCGGACCCGGGGGTGGTCCTCGCGTGGAGGCGATATCTCAGGAGGAACTGGTGAATCACCGGGACGGGAAATTTCGGGGCCCCGCTGAAGCCGCCGTGGCGCGGGTCGAAGGATGCGTTGATGGACTCGAAGCCGTCGTGAATCCATTTCTCCTGGAACTCACCTGCCTCTTTCGAGCCCGACAGAAATCCCCGGATGGAGGTGACGATCTCATCGGAAGAGGAGTCTATCTGCCTGCGCCTTTCGGGGTCGTTCCACGCCTTCCCGATTTCCTCGATGAGGTCGACCCAGCCGGGAGAGTTCGACCGTGGCTCCGGGGGGAAATAGGTCCCCCCGAAAAAGGGTTTCAGCTCGGGCGTGAGGAAGACGTTCAGGGGCCATCCCGCCGACCCCGTCAGGGCGGTTACGACGGTTATGTAGATTTTATCGATATCCGGTCTCTCCTCCCTGTCGAGCTTGATGCAGACCAGGTGCCTGTTCATCACGTCGGCGACGCCGGGGTCGGAAAAGGATTCCTTCTCCATCACGTTGCACCAGTGGCAGGTGGAATACCCGATCGATAGGAGGATCGGCTTGTTTTCCCTCGCGGCCTTCCTGATCGCCTCCTCCCCCCAGGGGTGCCACTCTACGGGGTTGTAGGCGTGCTTGAGTAGATAGGGGCTTTTTTCGTTGATGAGATGATTGGCCTTTCCATCCTTGTTTCCGCTCATTGTACGTGCCTCATTTTTTATTTTGGGGTAATTTTTTGCCAACGGCGGTTGTACACTATTAGATGGGCCGGGGAGCGTTTCGATTCCCCCGAAGGAAGGTCAGGCGATGGAGAGGAAGAAAAATATTCTCATCACGGGCCCCCCGGGTGTCGGGAAGACCACGATTGCCCAAAAGGTCTGGCGTGAACTGGAAGGCCTCGCGCCGGCCGGTTTCATCACCGGCGAGATACGGGAAGGGGGCGTGAGAAAGGGCTTTTCCCTCCTCGGTCTTGACGGGAACAGGGGGACCCTCGCCCACGTGGATATCGACAGCCCCTTCAGGGTCGGAAAGTACCGGGTAGACGTGGAAGGGTTCGATGGGTTTCTCGAAAAGCTCTCCCTGCCCGAGCAGGTATCCCCGCTTCTCGTCATAGATGAGGTCGGCAAAATGGAGTGCTTTTCCCGCATCTTCAGGGAACAGATGCTCGAGATCTTCGAGGACGGGAGCAAGGTTGTCGTCGCCACCGTTGCCATGCGGGGGTCGGGTCTTATCGCCGACCTGAAGGAGAGGGACGATGTGAGCCTCTTTTCGGTGAGCATCCGAAACAGGGATACAATCTTTCCCCTCGTCCTTTCGGCGGTGCGTGCCGCCCTCGGCTCCTCTTAGAGGGGTTCTTACCGGATAGATTCAATTTCAGGGGTTTTGCGCAGAGGCGCCGGGGTGGGTCCTCAGGATGGCTTTAGTGCCCGCATGGATTGGAGGATTTTCTCTGCCCGCTCCCTTCCCGCCCGGTTGAGGTCCTGAAGCTCGGTTTCACGGCCTCTTTGTAAAAACAAAACGAGTGCACCCTCCGTTTTTTTGAGAAATTGCATTTTCCACCCGTCATCGGGCGCTTTTTCGGCCCAGAGCTTCCGGGGTCCCTCGTTCCCCCCTTCGGCGAGGTACCAGTCCTTGATGTATTCAAAGCCGGCGTTGAAGAGGAGAAAGCCAAGGGGCGTCGCGGCAGGCGGGATCTGCGCGTAGAGCCCTCTCAGGGTATCCCTGTGGACGGGGTCTGTGCCCTCGTATGAAACCATCAGGTGTCCCCCCCGGGGTATGAGGCCGCCCAGGTGCCGGAAGAGCTCCCCGTCGATTTCCGCGTTGTCGAGCCGCAGGAGGGTACCTTCCCCGTCCCCCTTTCCCGTCAGGCTCACCACCTCCGTGTAGCTGAGATCCATCCACGGTTGAATTTTACCCCTCCTTCCCCTGCTGAAAATCCCTTCGATAACGGGCCTGTCGGAGAGGTTCCCCGCGGCTTCTTTGAGGTAGAGCTTCATCCCTCTCCAGCCGCTTTGCCTGAGCTGTTTCTCCTCGCCGACGTGCAGGGAGTAACCCTCCAGGTGAAACGCTTCCAGCCTTTTTATCATATCAACGTCGTTTTTCAAAGCGGACAGACCATCTCTTTCAGCTCTCTGTTGAAAACCCGGTCGTTTTCCCCGTAATCGATGGGGGACTCGATGAGGTGGATTCCCCCCTCATTCAGGCACCGGGAAAGGAGGGGGCGCAGGTCGGCGGTTTTTTCGACGCGGTGTCCCCGTGCCCCGTAACTTTCTGCGTACTTGACGAAATCGGGGTTTCCGAAAAAGAGTCCGAAATCCTCGAAGCCCATCCCCCGCTGTTTCCAGTGGATCATTCCGTACCCGTTGTCGTTCAAAAGGAGGATGACGAGGTTCAGCTTCATCCTCACCGCCGTTTCGAGCTCCTGGGAGTTCATCATGAACCCCCCGTCCCCGACGATTGCAATGATCTTCCTGTCGGGGTGGACCAGGCGTGTGGCCATTGCCGCGGGCAGCCCGCCCCCCATCGAAGCCAGCGCGTTGTCCAGGACGAGCGTGTTCGGTTGGCTGGCCTTGTAGTTCCTGGCAAACCAGATTTTGTACATCCCGTTGTCCAGGACCACGATCCCGTTTTCGGGTATCACCTCGCGTACGTCGGCCACGATTCTCTGGGGGAGGGGGGGGAACCCTTCGTCGGAGGCTTTTTCCTCGATGTGGCTCTCGAGCAGACCCTTTATCCTCAGGAAATAGGAAAAATCCCAGTGCTCCTGTTTTTCGATCGCCTCTTTCAGCTGCCAGATCGCGTTTGCAACGTCACCCACGACCTCGAGCTGGGGAAAGTAGATCTCGTTGACCCGTGCGGAGAAAAAGTTGATGTGGATGACCTCCGTGCCGTTCTGGTGCATGATGAAGGGCGGTTTTTCGACGATGTCGTGGCACACGTTGATGATCAGATCCGCCCGGTCGATGGCGCAGTGTATGAAGTCGTCGTCGGAGAGGGCCGCCGTCCCGAGAAAGAGAGGATGGGTCTCATCGATGACGCCCTTACCCATCTGGGTATTCAAAAAGGGTATTCCTGTCTTTTCCACGAACCCAATGAGCATGTTCGAGATCATCCTCCTGTTGGCCCCTGCGCCGATCAGCAGGAGGGGGTGCTTTGCCCCTTCGATCATCGCAACGGCCTGGGCCACGGCCTTGGCGTCCGCCGCGGGCCTTCTGGCGGCCCGAACGGCCAGGGGGCGCGCGTCTGCCGCCTCGGCGGAGATATCCTCGGGGAGCTCGAGGTGGACGGCGCCGGGCCTCTCCTCTTCCGCGCTCCGGAATGCTTCCCGCACGAGGGCCGGGATAGCGTTTCCGCTTATTATCTGCTTGTTGAACTTGGTTACGGGATTCATCATCTCGATGGTGTCCACGATCTGAAAGTCCCCCTGCTTGCTCTTCTTCACGGGCTTTTGGCCCGTTATCATGAGCATGGGGATCCCCGCGAGCTGCGCGAAGGCAGCCGCCGTCACGAAGTTCGTCGCCCCGGGACCCACCGTGGAGAGGCAGACCCCCGTTTGACCCGTGAGTCTCCCCCACGTTGCCGCCATGAAGCCGGCTGCCTGCTCGTGGCGCGTGACGATGAACTCTATGCGGGATTTCCTCAGAGACTCCATGAAATCCAGGTTCTCTTCGCCCGGGACGCCGAAGATGTATCGTACCCCTTCGTTCTCCAGCGCCTCTACGAAGAGGTCGGAAGCTTTTACCCTGTGCAATGTTTCAGGCATACCCCATACCGTGAATGCTGTGCGCTTTTTGTGTATCTTCTTATTTTGATTACTTTTCCGCGGTTCTGTTTCAACATCGGCACATTTGTCCTTTTGGACCGGCAGTTTTCCTTTAGCGCTAAATAGTCAGGGAACAAAGGCTTGTGCGTGACGAATGTTGACCCTTTTTTGAAAAGGAGATACCCTACGGTTGCCGGCGGAAATGCGCCGGACGCCCTGCCTGCCGCCGTGGCGGGCACGGTACTCGAGAGGGAGGTTGTGACATGACCTACGATGAGAGGCTGGAGAGGGTTTTGCTGCTTTCCCGCACTCTCGAGAAAAACCGGGATACGCTCGTATCGATGGCAGTCAGAAATCTTCAGTTTACCGTCAGCGACTGCATGACCGAGGTCGATGTCACCGTCGAACGCCTGAGGATGTACGAAGAGGCGAGGGCATTTCTCGAGAACAGGGTCCCCCTCGCGGGGCCCGGGTCGCGCGTGGCCCTCATGCTGTCCTACAACGGCAGCGCCTGGCTGAACACGGCCATAACCTCCCTGTACATGGTCGGAAACAGGGTTACCGTGAAGTTCTCCTCGAGGGGTTCCGATATCATGGATCTCACGGAATCGATGTACCGGCCCATTTTCGGGGATGATATCACCTTCTACGGGGGGAGCGGCAGATCCTTCATCGAAGGTTCCCTGAAAGACCCCGATGTTTCCTCCATAGCGGTTTTCGGATACGACGAGAACATGCTCCCTTACCGGGAAGCGGTCGAAAGGAGGGGGAAAAAATTCATCTTTGAGGGCCCGGGGCAGGACCCCTTCATCGTATTTTCCGATGCGGACCTTGCCCTTGCCCTCGGCGACCTCATGACGTCTAAGTTTTCCTATTCGGGCCAGACCTGCACCGCACCGAAGAGAATATTCATTCACCGGCCCATATACGACGATTTCCTGGACATGCTCGTGGAGGGTGCTGAAAAGCTCGTCGTGGGAGAGCCCGGAGATGCAAAGACACAGGTTTCTCCCGTCGCGAGCGACCTGGCCGTATCCCGCATCAGGGCCCAGCTGGAGGAGGCGGTGGCGAAGGGAGCGACGATCCTCTCGGGAGGAAGGATCGAGGGCAACCTCATTTACCCGACCGTGGTGAGAAATGCGGCGGATCACATGCTGGGAATGCGGGAGGAGGTATTCGGGCCCGTTGCGTTCACCTCCCCCTTCGATACGAAGGATGAGGTGCTGGAAAGGGCGAAGAATCACAAGTACGGGCTCAGGGCGGCCGTCTTCGGCGGCGCCGAGGCGGAGGAGGTGGCCCGTTCCTTGAAAGGCGGAGACTACTGCCACCCCGTGCCGGATTACACCTTCGGCAGCTTCGGGACGATTGCGCTGAACCAGACCAGGGCCGAGTCCTGGAGAGGCGCCTTCGTCGTGAAGGCCGTGGGGGGGTACGGCTATTCGGGCTGGATATGGGAGACGGTCGACGGCAGGTTCCGGATGATGCAGGGGCCGAAGCTGCTGAGCCTGGAGACCTCCAGGGAGCCCTGATGGAGACCGATGGTGAGACTCTGTCCCCCGAGAGTGCGATGGGGGAGTGGCCGGCGCTATCCTTCTTCTCTGTGTCCCCCGTTGCGGGTATAATTGAAACGGTGTACATATAGGTCATCCGGCTGCCGATATAGAATGTGAGGCCCTGATCGGTAAAGTCGGCGGGATAGACAACGGCCGGTTAGAGCCGGTATTGAACGGGAAAGAGGAAAGCGGTGAAGGTGGAACATATGGGGAGCGTACCGGGCAGGTTTAAAAAGGCGGTCTCACTGGTGGCTATCTGGCTTTTCGTCGTGTCCTGCGGGGATACGAGCAGCGGTCCCCCGGGGAGGCCTGATATCCAGGTGACCCCGGCGGCACATGATTTCGGGGACGTAGATTTCGATATATCCTCCTCGCCTCTCGAAGTTACCATCTCGAACACGGGAACCTCCGGCCTGATCGTGTCGGATATCGCCCTTACCGACGGGAGAAACTTCACCCTGAACACGGGCGGCGGCTCGAGCCCCTGCAGCAGTGTCACCCCGGTACTGTCTCCGGGTGAAAACTGCACCGTCGGGGTAGCCTTCAAACCGAAATCGCTCGGGACGGTGAACGGCGGCCTCATCGTATCCTCCAATGACCCCGGTGAACCGTTAGCCGGGACCGTTCTCGACGGCAACGGCGTTCCTCTGCCGTCATCCGGTATTTTCCTCACTACCGGCCAGGACATCGGGAACAATGCCACCAATTCAGTCGTTCTCGGTGATGTCGATGGTGACGGTGATCTCGATATCGTGGAGGGAAACGACCTGGAGAACCGGGTCTGGCGAAACGACGGGGCGGTCCTCTTCCCGGTGACCTTTACGGACTCGGGCCAGAGCCTTCAGGTTTCCGGGTCCGGGAGAACGATTGCACTGTTCCTCGGCGATGCCGATAACGATGGAGACCTGGATCTCGTCGAGGGCAATGAATTAAACAACATCCTTTGGACCAACCGGTCTGTGCCCGATAATCTCCCCGGCATCTTCATCGATACGGACCGGTCCCTGGGAAACAAGACCGCGATAACTACTTCTTTGGCACTTGGCGACGTGGACAGGGATTTTGCTCTCGATATCGTGGTTGGAAATTCGGGGGATGTAAATCAGGTGCTGGTCAATGACGGGTCGGGCCTGTTTGCCGATCTGCTGCCGCAGGACTTCAACGTGACCAGCGACACGCGCTCTGTTGCCCTGGGGGATCTGGACAGCGACGGCGACCTCGATATCGTCGTGGGTAACTTCATCCAGCCCAACCAGGTGCTTTTCAATGATGGATTTGGATTCTTCTTTAACTCCGGGCAGGACCTTGGCAACTCAAATACCCTGTCCGTTGCACTCGGTGATGTGGACGGCGACGGGGACCTCGATATTGTAGCTGGCAACAGGAATCAGCCAAATCGGGTTTGGATAAACAGTAACTCCCTTGGTACGTTCATAGATTCCGGCCAGGCACTTGGCTCAAGTGATACACGCTCCATAGCCCTCGGCGATGTGGAGGGAGATGGGGATCTCGATATTGTTGAAGGGAACTTCTTTCAGCCGAACCGTATCTGGTTAAACGACGGGCTGGGCATCTTCACTCCCGACATACAGGCACTGGGGAGCTCCAACACCACATCGCTCGACCTCGGTGACCTGGATGGGGACGGGGATCTCGACATCGTGGAGGGCAATTTCGGACAGCCAAACCGGGTCTGGCTGAATCAGTAACCGAGAACAAATCCAGCCCGAAAGTTTTCGCTCCTCCTCCCTCCCTTTCCAAACGGCTAGGTAGCGTTTTCACACAAACCCCGGGTGCAGGATTTCGGCGGCTTTGCCCGCATTTACCCCCCTATTTACTGCTGCCACAGGTATTCTCATATCCCGCAGCAGCCTTCCCGTGCCGCACCCTGAATGGGTAATTATTTGCACACAGGGAAATATATTTCACATTTGGATGCGGGTTTTTCTCCTCAGGCAAATCAAGTTAAAATAAAAAACAATAAAATCAAGTATTTAGTTTGTGGCACGGGAGTTGCTTCGAAAATAGTGGTGAAAGCCCCCGCTCTGGGGATAAGAAGGCCCGGGAGGAAATATATGGCCACTTATAAGGGGAACGTAAGCAGAATTAAGTCTTCTCTGGAAATTTATTGGAGGAACGTGAGGATCTACTGGTTGAGAAGGCAGCTATTCGCCCTCGAGAGGCGCAGGCAGGCAGAGGGCGCCAGGCGATAAGCCCGTCCCCCGCCAAAAATTGATATTCCCACCCGATTTCACGACGGAAATACTGCTATATAACCTTACAGAAACTGCTACCGCTCACAGAGTCGAAGAGCGCTTTGCATCAGAAGCTTGATTCGTTCCGGGGGACCGCCTGCGGTTTCCTGCCTGCTGAATCCCTGAAACATGGTGTTTCATCTTATTAAGACATGAAATGAACACTACGATAAAGAGGTGTGGGTAATGGAACATGCTGAATTAGCTCAGGAACTCGTGAAAGATTTCCGGGAGCAGCACAGAAAGATCTGTGCCATGCTCATCAAGCTCGAAGGGTCTCTCAAGGCAAAAAACGTGCGGGATGCACGGGAGATCCTGGGAAGGATAAACAACCTGTCGGGGCCGCATATCCGGTTTGAGGAGGAGTGTTTCTACCCCGAGCTGAAAAGGATCATGGGTGACTATATCGAACGTTTCTACATGGAAAACGACATGTTGATCCACACGGTCCGCTCTTTCTTCTCCCTCCTGGAGAAGGGTACGCTGACCGACCAGGAGGTATTCCATTCTGTCGACGCCGTGAGAATGCTTCTCGTCCACGTCTGCAATTCGGAGGGGCTCCTGGTTCTGTGCGAGATGCTGGAGAAAAAGGCAATAGAGAGGTTGACGGAAAAGAGCGATGCCTGCAAAAAAGACGGTGTTCCCATGCTCAAGTGGGCCGACACAATGCGGGAAGTTAGGAGAGTTGCGTGACATAATTTACCGTTTGTAAGGCGGATTCAGGTTCCCCCGGCCCGGATCCGCCTTTTCCCCCCTTTTTTCCCGATACTCTTTGTACGGGCAAGCCATATCGAATAGAATGAAAGGAAGCGATACAAACCTTCGATACGTGAACGTTGTCGGCCATCCCGGCTTTGACGGGAAATGCTAACAGCAGAGCAAGAAAAAGGGAGGGTTTTCGGTTATGAAGCGTTTCAGATGGCAGATCGTCCTCGGTGTTTCCCTCTTTGTAACCTCTATCTTCTTTTACCTGCTCCACTATGTGATCTTCAAGGATGCCCACCACATTTTTCTCTACATGATCGGTGATTTCGGGTTCCTTGCGATCCAGGTGCTCTTCGTGACCCTCGTCGTCGACCAGCTTCTCAGCACCAGGGAAAAACGGGCCATGATGGAGAAGATGAACATGGTGATCGGCACCTTTTTCAGCGAGGTGGGCACGGATCTCATGCGGGCATTTTTCGAGTTCGACAGGAACGTGGATCTCTTACGGGACGATTTCACCGTGAAGGTCGGGTGGACGGACAGGGACTTCAACCGGGCTGCCAGATACATCAAGAATGTCCGCCATGAAATAGACAGCAGGCAGGGGAACCTTGAATTCCTCCGCAGCTTCCTGATCGGGAAGAGGACCTTCATGCTCAGGCTTCTGGAGAACCCGATCCTGCTCGAGCACGATTCTTTTACCCATCTTCTGTGGGCCGTGTTTCACGTAAAAGACGAGCTCGCCAACCGGGATAAGTTATCTAACCTTTCTGAAAATGACCTGGACCACCTCAGCGAGGATATCCACCGGGCCTACAACCGCCTCATAGCGGAGTGGATCGAGTATATGCGGCACCTGAAGAAGGACTATCCCTATCTCTTCTCCCTTGCCGTCAGGACGAACCCCTTCGACCCGGATGCGCGGGTGGAGATACCGTGATTGATGGTGATGAGCGTCTTCCCCGGCTGGTGCGGATGGCTAAACGTGGTTCCTCAGCTTCAGTTCCAGAGGGTGCGGGTTCAAATAGCACTGTATTTTCAGATAGGGCTCGTCATATTTGCGCACGTAATGGTTCACGAGCGTTATGGGGACAATCAGGGGGTAGGTGCCGTCGCGGTAAA
Organism: Candidatus Deferrimicrobia bacterium; assembly: GCA_041563215.1. Taxonomy (GTDB): domain Bacteria; phylum Desulfobacterota; class Deferrimicrobia; order J040; family J040; genus WVXK01. The sequence goes on from JBFFNJ010000025.1 coordinate 10,298, forward strand.
GCTGGATTATCTCGAGAAGCTCCTGCTTCTCGTCTTTCGTGAGATCTTTTTTGAAGTACCCCATTATATGCTGGAGCACGTTTGCGTTCTTGCGATTCGTGGTCATCAGCTTCATGGCATCCATGAGGAGTTCCTGGTATCTGGCGTAGAGCTCGGATAGCGGCACCTCCTTCGCCCGCGCCACGAGCTTTCCCATGGTCCGGTAGTGATTGTGGCTGTGGGAGAGGAGAAGGAGCTTGTGCCGTGTGTGGAACGAAACGAGCGTGCCCCTGTTCATCTTTTGAGAAACGGCCTCCCGCCATCTCATGAGGGTAAAGATACGCTCGATGAAGTTCTCCCTGATCCGGGGATCGTGGAGCCGCCCGTCATCTTCGACCGGTATGAGGGGGAGGGTGTCCATGAATGCCCGCGCGAAAATGCCGGTTCCCGTTTTACTGGGGACGCCGTTTGGGTCATAGACTTTTATCTGTCGCATCCCGCTGCTCGGGGATTTGCTCTTGAATATGAAGCCGCAGAGCCCCTCCGCTTCGAGCCCCGTGACGCGTTCCCTCGCCCAACCGAGCATCCTCTCCGTGTGGTCTATGCCCGTCTTCGTGGTCACGAGGCGCGGGGAACCCGGATCCCCGATGAGGCGGAAGGATTCCCTCGGCGTCGGAAATCCCGCTTCCACCTCGGGGCAGACGGGCACGTAGTCCACGTAATTGCCGAGTGTGTCCGTGAGGAAGCGGTCGAGCTGATGGTTGCCGTCATAGCGGACCCTTTCCCCGAGAAGGCAGGTGCTGATACCTATTTTCACCCTCTTTTCCATGGCTCCTGACCCGTCATGCGTTTCGTCGTGGTCTTTCAATGCTCAGCATAGCCCATTCACGGGTGCATCTGTTCAATTTTTTTCACGTACCCGTCGGCATCGAACTTCCGCCTGAGCCCTTTGTCGTTCATGTAGCGTATCGTTCCGAAGATGGGACGCTCGCCCCAAGGCCTGTCGTGCTTTCCGAAGCACCAGGCGACGCCGGTAAATCCACCCGGATCCCTTCCGTCAATTTCATACCGGTTGTTCAGGAAAAGGGCGGTGGCGAAGGCCTCCTCCGGTTTCTTCGTCCACTCCAGTATCTTTTTTCCCCAGTACATTCGCATATATCCGTGCATCTTCCCCGTAAGGACCATCTCTTTCTGGGCGGCGTTCCAGTAGGGGTCGTGGGTCCTTCCTTCTTCGAGCTCCTCTCGGCTGTAGGTGAACCCCCTCTCGTCCCTTTCGTGCTTCTTGAGGGTTTTTCTGCACCACCCGGGGATCGCTTCGAAGCTGTCATAGTGCTCGTTGTAATGGACGAAGTTTATTCCCAGCTCCCTGCGGATGATGAGCTCCTCCAGGTAGGCGTCCTTGCCCGGGCTCTTGCGCGAATCCACTTTGAGGGCCACGTACAGCGGCGATATCTGGCCGAAGTGCAGATAGGGGCTCATGTGTGAGGTGGCGTCCCGGGTGGGGTCGTTTCTCAGGTCGTGGTACCGGTCGAGCTTGTTCTCGATAAAATCCTCGAGGAGTTTTTTCGCGCGGGCCGTTCCCCCCCGGTAGGGGACCTGTCGCCACCGCACGCTCCTGTCTATCTTGAGCCGGGAGAGCGCTTTGTCCGTATCGCCTATCTCAAAAGCTGCAAACCTCATGTGGGACGATTCCCTCTTCACCGGGGTCTTTTTGAGGGGAACGAGGTATTTCTCGAGCTTCCGGCTGATTTTCGGCCTCAGCGTGGCGGCGCTATACTCTTCCTTAAGGGAAGCATCCTCGACGGGTACGACCGCGTCGCTCTCCACCTGTATCACGGGACAGTCCGCGCGCAGCGCGAGCCGTTCCCGCCATGACCGCTGCAGCCTCGTGTATCCCCGGTCGACAACGATTACCGATGCGCGCCGGGCAAGCTCCTCGGCCCCCGTTTCAGGGGATAGGTGGCGAAGGACCAGCTTGATACCTCGCTTTTCCAGTGAGGCGTAAACCTCTTTCAGGCCCTCCAGCATGAACCCGTAGTGCCGCTCGTTAGCCTCGGGGTAGTCATCGGTGATGCCGAAAAATACCAGGGGAGGGAGGTCGTACTCGTTTGCGACTTTGACCGCGTATTCCAGGGCGTGGTTGCACTCCTCCCTCTGTGAGGCCTGCATCCAGTAGAGTACGTATGCCCCCTTCTTTGGAGCGGTGTCTTTGAGGATCTTTATCCGTTCCCGCTGGATCATGGAGACCCTGTCAAACCCGGGCCCCTTCCCCTTTTCCGGGGAGAGACCCGAACTTCATCGTGAGATACCTTCGCCGGAAGTCGAAAATCGCATCCAGCTTCCTCTCGATGAAAAACCTGTTCAGAACATTCCCCAGGGGCCCGAAGGGGAGGGCATAGTGGACCAGGTCTTCCACCTCGACTCCGCCATCGGCTTCCCTGAAAAGGTGTTTGTGATGCCAGAACCGGTAGGGGCCGTAGCGCTGCTCGTCCACAAAAAGGAAGGGTTTTCTCATGTGGGTTATCTCTGTCACCCAGGTGACGGGGATTCCCGGAACAGGCCTGACACGATAGGTGATGATAATGCCGGGATATATCGTGTCGGGGATATCCGAGCTGATTTCAAGGCCCAGTGACGGGGGCGTGATGAGCGACAGGTTCCGGGGGTTCGAGAAAAATGCCCATGCTTCGTGGATCGATATGGGCAGCGTTAGTGTGCGATGGATCGTGTTCAGTTTCATGCCAACCGGTGCTTTCCCTCAGTTCGGCCCTTTTCAGGTTCCCACCTTGAAAAATTCCGGGCCGCGGACAACGGCTTTTTCGGAGCGCCTGGCAATCTCTCTCAGCATACCCGAAAAGATGATGCGGTGAAAGGGGTAGAGCAGGTACCAGTAGAGGATGCCTGCCTGGCCGCTCGGGACGAACCATGATCGCTGCTGCAGCTCCGTGGTCTCCGGCCCGAGCTGTTTGATGCTGAAATCGAGCATTGCGCAGCCCGGCAGTATCATCTCGGCGACCAGACGGAGCTCTCTCCGGGGGTCTATGGCTGCAACCGTCCAGAAGTCGATGCTGTCCCCCCGTTTCAAGGTGGTCTCGCTTTTCCGCCCCCGGGAAAGTCCCGCTCCGCCGATTATCCTGTCGATCAATCCCCGAAAGCGCCAAAACCAGTTTGCGTAGTACCAGCCCGATCTTCCCCCGATACGCTCAACGGGGTCCCAGATGTCTTCCGGGTTTCCCTCGATGACAATGCGCTGGTAGTCATGGAACCTCGTACCCCCCGCCCACGCGGGGTCACCGGGATGGGTCCCTTCGGCGGGAAAGTCGGGGGGAAAATCCTCATCCTCCCCGCTTCTCAGGTCGTGGTGTGAGAAGGCGAGGGATTTTCTGATAGCGCTTCGACAGGTGAGAAGGCTCTGAGGTATCAGTTTCCGGATCGTCTCCTCCCTGCAGATGGTGGGGTTTTTCAGCCCTTCCGCGAGGGGCCGGGCAAGTGCGGCTGGTACCGGCGTTACGAGATGGATCCAGTATGAGCTGAGACGGGGTGTCAGAACGGGTACGGGGATAATGAAACGCCTGGGAAGTTTGGCTTCCTGTGCGTATATTTCCATCAGTTCGTGGTAGGTGAGGATGTCGGGGCCCCCTATGTCGAAAGTGCGCCCCTTTGTCTCGGGATTCTCGAGGCAGCCCGCCAGATAGGTGAGAACGTTACTGACGGCGATGGGCTGGGATTGCGTGCTCACCCAGCGCGGCGTGATCATCAGCGGAAGCCGGTCCACGAGATACCGCAAAATTTCAAAGGAGGCGCTGCCCGACCCGATTATCATCGCGGCGCGCAGATAGGTTACGGGCACGTTGCCCGACTGAAGGATCTTCCCCACTTCGGCCCTCGACCGAAGGTGGGTGCTCAGATCGGGGCTCTCATCGCCGAGACCGCCGAGGTAGATTATCCGGTCAACGCCCGCTTTTTCTGCCGCGCGGACCATGTTTTCCGCCGCTCTCCGGTCGGCGTCTGAAAAATCGCCTGCCTCGGGGTTCATCGAGTGGACCAGGTAGTAGACGGCGCCGCATCCCCGGCACGCTTTTTCCAGTGATTCTCTGTCGAAGACATCTGCGGCCGCCAGCTCGACGCCCGGGTGGGACGCGAAAGGGCGCTCCGAAAGTCTGTCTATCGAACGGGCCGCCGCGCGAACGCGGTACCCCCTCTTTGCCAGAAATAATACGAGACGGTTTCCCACGTACCCCGTTGCACCGAGAACGAGAACGGCTTTATCTCTGTTATTTTGGTTGCCTTTTTCCACCATGTGCCTCATTTCAGGATATGGAACAACCCCTACCATATTGATTTACCCGGGAGGAAAAAGTTTCATGAAAGAGGCTGCCTGAATTTGTAGAAGAAGGAACCGACCGGAAGGGGGGTCGTCATTCAATAATCTTTTTCAGGAGCAAAAGGCACGGGGGCCGATTTGCCGGGGGTGGGTAGCGTTTTTGATCGAGGTC
>JBFFNJ010000026.1:0-14699 GCA_041563215.1 Candidatus Deferrimicrobia bacterium
AAGCCAGGCTCAAGGCGTCCTTGATCGGTTTGTGAATGTCTGCCAGAGTTAATTTCGGCTCGGAGGGTTTGGAAAAGTCCATGACCCGGTTGATGACACCCTCTATTTTCTGGGAGGTTAAAGAGATTTTTTTTATAATTTCTTTTGCCTGCTTTGGTTCCCTGGCTTTTTTCAAGCTCGTTTCGAGGGCATCGAGGTAGATGTTGACTCCTGCCAGGGGATTTCTTATCTCATGGGCGATACCTGCAGCCATCCGTCCGAGGGAAGCCATCTTGCTCTGAAGAAGCATGGCCTCTTCCATATTCTTTATCCGGGTAACATCCATCATGTTTAACATGACGGCTTCACGCCCGTCGTGCTCGGTAATGCTTCCCCGGCACAGGACCCATTTCATTTTGCTCCGGTCCCCGAAACTGCCCATGGGATAGAACCGGAAATCTATGTCCACCTCTCTTTTTTCTCCCTCGAGAAGGCTGTTGTACGATCTGCTTGTTTTCTCAACGTCTTCGGGATGAATACCTTTGAAACTCGGGATGAAATAGGAAAGAGGAAAGGGTTCTGTCATTTTCTCGAATTCCGGGTTCGTGTAGACGACCTGATGGTCCTGAATGATAACTATGCCCGTGAGCGATTTTTCCACCAGATCAGCAAACACCTGCCTGCTCTTTTTTAGACCCTCTTCGGCAAGTTTGATATCGTTAATATCGCGAATTGATCCGGACATTCTCACCGGCTTTCCATCGCTGTCCCGGGTCACCTTACCCCGTCCCCGGAACCAGCGGTACTCGCCGGACTTTTTCCGTAAACGGTATTCCATATCGAAGGGAACATCCTCCTCAAAGTGAGCCCGAACGTTTTCTTCCACCCTGCCCAGATCATCCGGATGGAGTAAAGCCCTGAAATGAGAAAATGAAGCCTCTATCTCGCCATCCTCATATCCCAGCAATCCATACCATTGTGGAGACCACCACTCGGCATCCTGGTTTATGTCCGCCCAATCCCAGAGACCGTCGTACGACCCTTCGACGGCAAGGTCGTAACGCTCCTGGCTCAGTTTGAGTTCATTCCGGGCTGTGACAAGTCCGATTATCTTTCCCAGCTTCTCTGCGATGCTCTTAATCAGAAACCACTCCTCCGAGAGAAACGGGCCTTCATCTCTTTCGGGTCTCTTTTCGAGATAGCCCACCTCGAGACTTCCGCTGATCCTTCCGTTGGTGAAGATTTCTTTCTTCTGTATCCAATCTGTCTCCTGAAAGTTCTTCGTTTTAAACTCCTGCCCCCCGAAGATAATTCGTGCGAAGACAATTTCCGGGTACTTCCAACCGGAAGGGATGAGGTCAACGACCCCCTTAAATACCTCCTCGAGGGAATCGTGCTCCTCCTCGAGGAGTTTCGAAATAGCGTAGAGACAGTCCAGTTCCTTGACACGCTCATTCAACTTGGTCACAGTTTTTTTGAGACTTCTCTCCGAGTCCCGAAAGTCGGTTATATCAAGAGCCAATGACATACGGACGAGCCTTCCATCGGACCAGTGGATCGCCCTGTCCACGCAGCGGTAAAACCTTCCTCCATCTGTGTCGTCATAGCACCATATTACCGGTGCGGCAGGCTCTCCCTCACTTCCCACGAGCATATGGTTCGTGCAGAAAGAGCATGGCCTTCCCTGCTCCCTCCTGAGAGCCTCATAGCAGGTTTTTCCTACCAGGTCTTGGCCAAAGCGATCTTCGCAGTATCTGTTCACCGCGAGCAACCGGTGGGTTTCCATGTCTGCAACGTAGACCAGCCCCTCCAGGGCATCGATATAGGAAAGCAGCTCTTCTATGTGCAGGGTGACCGCTTCCCTTTCTCTTACCCCCTCTCTTTCCTTTTTCTTGCTGATGGCATTCTCCCGAAAGGATAGTGTTTCAAGCGGCGGATCGGTCTGGTGAAAAGTTCTTTACCGCACCCACGCAGGTTTTTCTCAACGGCGCCTTGATCCGCCTGTTTTCCGATGTTACATTTTATCACTCATGGTAAATCCGATGAACAGCTCATTTTCCCGCGGGGTCAGTTCCCATATCCTCAGCTTTTGGGACAGGAAGAGGGACAAAATGTGAGAAAATGGGAACTGACCCCGTTTCGTTTATTCGCGAGAAAGGCTAGCGAGAAATTCCTCCAGAGCGGCATTGAAAGCACCCGGCTCCTCGATCGGCGTCATATGGCCTGATTCCGGGATAACCACCAACTGGCAATCAGGAATCCGCTCGCTGATCCGCTCCGACCTCTCAGGGGGTGTGGCGACGTCGCGGTCGCCGATGATAACCAGAGTCGGTATCCCGATCTTGTCCAGTTCATCATATACGCCCTGGCGATGGATAACGCCGTCTACTGCCCGGGTGACCCCGATACGGTCATTGGCGACAACCTGCTGCCTCATTTCCCTTCGCTTGAAAGCTCGATCGGAATCCCAGAGGAACTTCTGGCTAAACATCATCGGCATTACATGTCTTGCCACCGCGAATGGGCCGACCCGGCGTGCTATCAGATTCAAAAGCCGATACTTGCGCAGGTTTCTCTTCGGTTCAGGATCAGCGGAAGTATCGGCGAGAATCAGGGATTTGACCAGTTCCGGACGCCGCAGCGCAAGTCGCATTGCGACGAAACCACCCATGGAAAAGCCGAGGAAGTGACAGGGAGCGCAATCCAATCTCTCTATGAGCTGCGCCGCGTCTTCACATAAGCTATCCATGTCATATCCATCCGGCGTTACCTGGCTCTGTCCCTGGCCACGAAAATCGAAGGTTATGCAACGATAACGATCCTTGAGGGCACTGACCTGTTCATCGAACATGCGCCCGCTGAAGACGAGACCGTGTGCAAACACTATTGTTTCCGGGCCCGTACCAGCTTCGTTGTAAAACAACTCCGCTCCATTTACTTTAATTTTCGGCATAATTTCACACTTTAGGGGTTCGTTCGTGTTTTCTCACTGTCATTTGAGCCGCACCGCAACCGACCACCCGTGACAGACTCCAGCAGAGGGTCTTACCAATCATAATTACAGATTTGGACATTCAATTCAACTGACAACATACGGGGTCAGTTCCCATTTTCTCACATTTTGCCCCTCTTCCTGTCCCAAAACCTGAGGATATGGGAACTGACCCCATTGTTTGGTGGAGGGTATCAGAGCCAAAACTCGGGATACCTGCGGCCCTCCGGGATATTGTTTACGAGGAGCGCCACAACCAGCATCACAACAGCACCGAGTCCGGAAGGAATGACCACATAGAGATAGCCCAGGTTGTGAATTTTGCTGCTCCCTATCACCGCGATCAACGCGGTCGCCCCGCCGGGTGGGTGCACCGTCTTTGTTGCGTGCATTACCGCAATCGCCGTTGCCACAGCGACGGCAGCGGCAAACCACAGGTGAGAGGGAAAAACCTTATAACAGGTAACGCCAACGATTGCCGATACTAAATGTCCCCCCACGAGGTTCCTCGGCTGGGCGAGGGGACTGTTTATAGCACCGTATATCAGAACCGCCGACGCGCCAAAAGACCCGATTACCATGACGAGATCCGTCTTCTCTATGACATTGAAGTTGATATACGACACGGCGCCGATACCCAAAAAGGCACCGATCCATGACCAGACAATATAGGAAAGGCTGGCCACAGGCGGGCTCTTTGTGACCCCCCTCATTTTTTCGAAATAGCGCTCTTTTGGATCTGTACCCTTATCCATGTCTACGACTCCTCGTTGTCTCAGGCTCAACAAGAAACCCCGCTGTTACGTTTTTCGATCCTGCTTCAACAGTGAGATGCAGATCACGGGCCTGTTATTTCTTTTAATCAACAAGGAATTGCATGGAGGGTCAGTTCCCATTTTCTCACATTTTGTCCCTCTTCCTGTCCCAAAACCTGAGGATATGGGAACTGACCCCGGTTTTGGAGGGGGTCAGGCTGTCACCGGGGCTTCGGCGGCCTGCCGGCGCCGCCTCTGGTTCAGGAAGATTGCCCCGTATAGGGCGAGCCCGAAGGGCCACACCAGATAGGGGTGAGGGAACCCGCACCATTTAGCCACTGCCTGGGGCTGCATCATGACGAAGGTCACCACGAGAAAGAGGGGGATCTCGTACAACTTGTTTCTGTGTGTAAACCAGCCCTGGGTAGCCGATGCGAAGGCGAAGTTGCCCACGCAGGCCATTGCGAAGATGAGCAGGGCGATCCCCCATGAGTCGATCCCCTGGAGGATCAGCTCATGGTTGAAGATGAACATGAAGGCAATCATGGCCGTCCGGATGTCATAGAGGAACCCCTGTATCCCGGTGGGTATGGGAGGCGATTTCGCGATGGCGGCGGCGGCATATGCCGCCAGGCCCACAGGTGGCGTGTCGTCGGCCAGGATGCCGAAGTAGAAGCAGAACAGGTGGGCCGCCATGAGGGGAACGATGAAACCGTTTGCCGCCCCCACCTCGACGATGATGGGGGCCGTAAGAGCTGCCATGACGATGTAGGTAGCGGTCGTGGGCAGGCCCATCCCAAGGATCAGGCTGGCGATGGCGGTGATGATCACCAGGGCGAAGATGTTACCGCCGGATATGAACTCCACGATCTCGGTGACGATCCCGCCGATCCCCATGGTCACCACGCCGACGATGATCCCGGCTGCCGCCGTGGCAATGGCCACGGTAACCATGTTGCGCCCCCCCGACACCAGCGCGCCGACGATCTCCGCGAGACCCTGCTTTATCCCCGGTATCACGGGCTCTTTTCTCATATAGCGCCTCACGGGGTGCTGCAGGACCATGATGAATAACATGACCACGATGGCCCTGAACGCCGCCATTTCCGGGGAGTGCCGGGGGACCACCAGCTCGTAGACCAAAACGGCGATGGGAATGAGGTAGTGGACTCCGGACTTGAGCACCTCGAAGAAGCGGGGCACCTCGGCCGCTGTCAGCCCCCTGAGACCGAGCTTCGATGCCTCGATGTGTGTCAGGAAGAACAGGGTGGCGTAGGACACGAAGGCCGGGATCGCCGCCGCCTTGATCACCGCCAGGTAGGGCACGCTCAGGTACTCGGCGATGATGAATGCCGCCGCTCCCATGATGGGGGGGGCGATCTGCCCGTCGGTGCTGGCTGCCACCTCGATTGCGGCCGCCTTGACGGGCGGGTAGCCCACTTTCTTCATGAGGGGGATGGTGAAGGTGCCGGTGGTGACGATGTTGGCGATGGAAGAGCCCGATACGAGTCCCGTCAGGCCCGAACCCACGATGGCTGCCTTGGCCGGCCCCCCCTTGAACCGTCCCAGGAGGGATAGGGCAAGCTCGATGAAGAACCTCCCTGCCCCCGCACGCTCGAGCATTGAGCCAAACAGCACGAAGAGGAAGACGATCATGGCCGAGACATCCAGGGGAATCCCGTAGATACCCTCCGTGGACAGGGAGATCTTGTCCACGTACTTCGCCAGGCTTGCGCTCTTGAAGGCAAATGCCTCGGGCATGTTCTCGGCGAAAAAGACGTAGAAGGTAAAGGCGGTGGCGATGACCGTTAGCGCCGGCCCCACCACCCTTCGCGCCGCCTCGAGCAGGAACAGGACCAGGAGGCCGCCGACTATGATGTCCCGGGCAACGGAGGTACCGTACCGCGCCATGATGCCCTCGTAGTCCAGCCAGAGATACAGGGCGCAGGCGCAGGCGGCTATCCCCAGGACGACGTCGAAGAGGGGGATCTTCGTCCTGACCGAGAGAAAGGATAACGCTCCTCTTCTCGGCTTTTTCACCGCAGGAAAGCTGAAGTAGGCGATGAGCATGGCAAAGCCCAGGTGGATCGCACGCACGTAGATGGAGTTCAAAAGCAGCCAGCTGGCGATGGAAAGCTGAAAGAGACACCAGAGAATCGCAATGGCGGGGATGATGTACCTCTGCCAGCCCTCGGGATGGCGGTACCCCGTCTCCTCATCCTCCGCGATTCGCCTGGCCTCCTCTGCGGCCGCTTCGTCCTCCGGCGGCAGGATGAGGTGGCCCTCTTCATCCACTATGCTCTCTTTTTCCCGCTCCGTCATCGGCCCCGTCCCTATCCCGGGTTCTGCGTGTGCCCCCTGCATTCGCCCCCCTCAAGGGGCAGACAAAGTGCGGGCGGGACCGGTAAGGCCCCGCCCGCGGAACGTTTCACTTCAAAAGGCCCACTTCCCGGTAATACTTCATGGCGCCGTCGTGGATGGGCGCAGAGAGCCCCTCGAGCATGTTCTTCTTTGTCAATACCGCATAGGCCGGGTGCAGTTTCTTGAATTCCTCGAAGTTCTCGAAGACCTCCTTGACGAGGTTGTAGACGTAGGTGTCCTCGACCCTGGCGGAAGTAACGAAGGTCGCCTTCACGCCGAAGGTGGGGACATCGGCACCGTTTTCCGCGCCGGGGTACTCTGACACGGGGACGATGCTCGGCGCGTAGTAGGAGAACTTCTTGTAGAAGTCGTCGGGCATGACAATGGGTATGAACTTGACCTTCCTCGTCCCGCTCGTTGCCTCCTTGAACGCTCCCGAGGGATGCCCCACCGTGTAGAAGAAAGCGTCGATGCGGCCGTCCTGCAGCATGCCGGGTGCCTCAGCGGCCTTCAAACCTTCTGCCAGGAGATCCTTTTCGAAGTCCAGGCCGGCGGCGTTCAGGGCGTCGATGGAATTCTGCCTCTGGCCGGAACCGGGGTTGCCGATGTTGACCCGCTTTCCCTTCAGGTCCTTTATGCTGTTCACGCCGGCGTCAACCGCCGCGCACAGGGTCAGGCTCTCGGGGTGTATGGCAAACAGCGCCCTCAGCTCCTTCTGGGGATTGCCGGCCCACTCGGAGGTCTCGCTGCCAAAGTAGGCCTGGAATTGCCGGTCGGATTGCACCACGCCGAAGTCAAGGTCTCCGGACATGATTGCGTTGATGTTGTAGACCGACCCCCCGGTGGACTCCACCGTCAGGCGCATGCCGTACTCCTTCTTTTTTGCATTGACGATGCGTGCTATGGCTCCGCCGGTTGGATAGTAGACGCCGGTCACCCCGCCGGTCCCGATGGTGAAGAACTTGGTCTCGGCCGATGCCGGGGTGAAATCCGCCCACGCCAGCGCCACCGCGGCGAGGACCACAACAAACAGAGTGATTCTTCTCATCTCAGCCTCCTTACCTCGTGGTTCTTTCCCGTCAGTTTCAATTCCACCTTTCCGGGCGTGGGCCCCCGCCTTTTTCCCTGAAGGAAGCCGGACGCGGTCCACACCTTCCCGCCCTACAAAATTTGATGCTAATTACCTGTAAGAGATACCATTATAACGGATCAAACCATGCCCGTTACAGTATCAATCATAACAGACGGCAACTGGGATCGGAAAAAAAGGAGATGTATCCGGCCTGACTCCATAATCTGCCTGTCTTTTTTTCGGTGGGTTTTCAGCTCATTCCGGGCCCCGAGCCAAGTCGGAGGATATGCGTCAAAATTCATTGTGCAGTTACCCGCAGCGACATGTTGTGTGAACCGAAAGTTATTCTCAAAAAAGCTCCAATATCCATTAGAAATATAGAGACAAGCCACGTTTAATCGTGTAAAAATAAAATCTGTTTTCGGGAAAAACATGCCCTACAACCAAAATGGAAGGAGCTATCACATGGGAGTTTTTGATCGCCACGACCCGTTGATCACCATGTTCATTCAGAAGAACAGAGACCTGTTCCTGAACAAAGAGTGCAAGCTCTGCTGGCTGAAATTCCACACATACTTTTCCCGTTTCCATTCGCAAAAAACCTAGAACGAATTATGGTGTCTGGGATTGCATGAAAATGAGGCACAGGGTGCTCCGTGCCCGAGGCAGATCGCCGAAGCTCGAGGTAAACGGCCCTGAACCGAAGTCGTAAAGAGCAGTGAAGCCATCCCGCCCCGCCAAGCCTAAAAAGGGGAAACAGGAGATAAAAAAAGCCCCGGAAATTACCGGGGCTTTGTCGTCCATTATTTTTTTGCCTCAGCTGACCTTCACCACGTTGGTGGCCTGAGGTCCTTTCGCGCCTTCGGAAATTTCAAACTGCACCCTGTCTCCTTCGTACAGGGTCTTGAAACCCTCCATCTGGATCGCAGAGAAATGGACAAAAACATCCGGGCCGTTTTCCTGCTCGATAAAACCTTACCCCTTGGAATCGTTGAACCACTTTACACTACCTTCTACCATTTTGCTAAACCTCCTTGTAAATGTTCCGCCCTCACCCTGTTTGAATTTGCGGGGCAGATTATCTTATTCCCCGGAAAAGGACCTTTTCCGTCCGTGCCCGGAGAAAGAGATAACGCTGTCGTATCATCCTGAAACCAGTAACAGAGAACAGGAAATCCTCGTGTTGAACCACTCCACAGCATCGCCCGTCGATGTCGCCACTATCCTGTATTGCTCCATGTCTCTCTGGTTTTGCCAAGAAATAGGTGAAATAAACTGCCAGGTGGGAAAGGCCATCTTACCATTTTCTTCAGCCTAATTTCACATTATGTACGTATCCCCAATATCTGTCAAGTAACGGAATAAATAAAAAATGGGGTGAGTGATGGGAATCGAACCCACAACCACCTGGGCCACAGCCAGGTGCTCTGCCTTTGAGCTACACTCACCACCAATCGCAAACAGGGTAAGATTATACAATGCGCACGTTTGCCGTTCAAGGTCAATTGTCCCCGCAGTCACCGCAAACGCTCGGTTGACGACCATAAGAAGCGGCGGGCTCATCGGGGATCGGTCAGTAACCACCCCTTTTCCGGACAAAATCGCCGGTATATATGTAGTCGTTGTTTGCCCGTGCACTGTGACAGTTGATGCAACCATCAACCTTTCCCGCCTTCTGAACAGAGCCGTCGGGACCATACTTTGCCCAGAACCAGTCTCCCCCCGAACCGTAGTACCCCCGTATCTTGTACATGACCGTCACGGCGGCGAGCTCCTTCTCCGGGCTGTAATTTTCCTTGACGATCATGGCGCCGTCGGCCATTTCCCTCCCGGCCTTTATGGAGCTGACGGCGGCTTCGTTCAGGTAGGTGGTCAGGAATGCGCCGTGGGGAGGCTTCCCCTCGTAGAGTTTCCCCTTACCGGGCCAGAGGTCCCATGCTGCGTATTTGCTCTCCTGAGTGATGTACCGGTAGAGCAGCTGCGGGTCCGCGGGGGGAAGGTTTACATCCCGGGAGATTCCGGACTGATACGTACTGCAGTAAACGGCAGAGATGCAGAAAAAAGCCAGCAGCAAAAACCGGGGAACCCTGTTCTTCATATGCCCACCTCCTTTGAGCGTTTGTCACGATCGGCAACCGGCTTCCCGGCCGGTCGGGCTTCATCGATAGCGGCAACGGGGAAGCGGTGCCCCTTTGCCGCCCTTATAGGTTATGGCAGCAAGGCGCAAAATTTATTATAGTATACGCGTAAGCAGGCCGCACAGGGTGAGGTACCGGATGAAGTACGGAGAGAAAAAGATCGGGGAAGCCAAGCTCGAGCCGTGGGAAAACCCTTTCCCCGGGAAAAACTACACGATCGAAATTAGCTTCCCGGAGTTTTCCTGCCTCTGCCCGAGATCAGGATACCCTGACTATGGAACCATCCGGATAGAGTACGTTCCCGATAAAAAGATCGTCGAGCTCAAGTCCTTGAAGCTCTACCTCAACGCCTACCGCGACAGGCACATTTCACACGAAGAGTCTACGAACAGGATCTACGAGGACCTCCACGCGCTCTTGAAACCCCGCCGGCTTAACGTCACTGGAGACTTCAACCCGCGGGGCAACGTCAAAACCATCATCAAAGTATCATCGGAAGATCCACTGCGGGAGGGGGACCAGGATACCGAGATGGAGTAGGGGATAATTCGCAAGCCGGAACCCGGAATGTGGAGGAAAACCCAGAGTTCCCACAATTTGGGCGCGCGGGAGAATGAAATGCGGTTATTATGTCCTCTATTCGTTTACGTTCCCGAATAAAAAAGGCGGGCAAGACCCCGCCTTTTTCCATCCAGATAATATTTTTTGCTTCATCCGGTTTTGTTGTCATCTTTTTTGGCTTTGATTTTCACTCTCCATTCCGAAATCCGCACTCCGCATTTCCATCTTCTCTACAGATAGGGGTTGTTGTGCATCTCCTTGAGCCGCCGCCATCTCCGGTCCACTTCATCCTGGAAAGAGTCGAGCTGGGGCTTGCACTCGGGCCTGAACAGGTGTTTGGTCTTGCCCATGTACTTCAACCAATCCGTCACGGGGATCTTGTTGCCCTTCTCCTCGGGATCGTAGTTGATGGTCGTGATGCCGTTCTCGACCTCGTAGAGGGGGAAGAAACAGCAATCGACCGAGGCCTGGATGATCTCCATCGACAGGCGCTCCTCCGTCATCCAGGCGAGGGGGCACATGGATATGAGCTTGCCGAAGACCAGACCCTGTTCGGCAATCTTCTGGGCCTTGGCAGCCTTCCGTATCATGTCCCGGTAGTTGGATTCGGCTGCGGTGAAAACGTACGGGATGTTGCAGGCCGAAAAAATCTGTGCCGTGTCTTTGTGATGGGTCGTCTTCCCGTGCTGGTAGGGCCCGAAATGGGACGTGGAGGTCTGGTGGCCGAGGGGCACGGTAAAGGAGAGCTGGCTCCCCGTGTTCTGGTAGCCCTGGTTGTCGTATTCGATGATTATCATCCGGTGCCCCCGCATTGCCGCACCGATGCTAATGCCCATTCCAATGTCGTGGCCGCCGTCTCCGGTGACCATCAGGAAGGTTATCTTTTCGTCCTCGGGAATCTCACCCCTCTTCTTTCTCTCCTCGAACATCTCCACCACGCCGGACAGGGTGGCGGCGCCGTTCTGGAAGAGGTTGTGGATGTATGTCACCTTGTGCGACGTGAAGGGGTACCCCGTGGTGACGACCATGCCGCAGCCGGTATGGAAGAGAACCACCACATGCCCTTCGAGACCCTTCAAGAAGATGTTCAGGTTCGTGAAGATCCCGCATCCCGGACAGGCGCCGTGCCCGGAGGCCACCCTCTTTGGCATCTCCGTGAGCTTTCTCGCCACGACTCCCTTTACCTTGACCGCACCCGATGCAGCATCTTCCGTCACCGTCAGGAGACCGCTGGACTCCTTTTCCCCGATGGGCCTGAAAACCTCCTTCGGCTTGTACTTCATGTCACCCGGGTTCGCACCGTGGAACTCGTAGGGGACATCCACCTTACCGGTCCGGGCTATCTTCATCGCCTCCTCGAGAAGCTCGAGGGCATCGTCGATGAAGAACTCCTTCCCGCCTATGCCGTATACCCTGCCGGCAACCTTGACCCCGCTCCTGGGCACTCCCTGCAGGGCCGCCTTGACCTCCATGGTCATCTGGCCTGCCCAGCCGCCGGGGTTATCCTGCCGGTCGGCAACGACGAGACCCTTTACCCCTTTCAGCGCATCCACCACCTCGTTTACCGGGAAGGGACGTATGACGTTGAGCTTAACCAGCCCGACCTTCTTGCCTTTCGCCCGCAGGATGTCCACCGCCTCTTTCGATGTCTCTGCAGCAGAGTTCAGGATTAGCAGGGCGGCGTTGGCACCCTCCATGCGGTATTTTTCCACCACGTCGTACCTTCTCCCCGAAAGCCTCCCGTACTCGCGAAGGACTTTCGGAATAACCCGGTAGGCCTCCTCCATTGCCGCTGAAAGCTGCTTTTTGTTGTTGATCAGGTCGGGGTCGTTCATGTACGGGCCTATGGTCACCGGCTTGCTCGGATCGACGGAGGTGACGGTGGGCACAAAGGGGCCCAGGAAATCCTGCACAACCCGCTTGTCCTCGAAGTGGTAGATGAGCCTTTTCTGGTGGCTGGTGAAAAATCCATCGAAGGCGACCATGACGGGAAGGCGGACATCGGGATGCTCGCCTATCTTCGGAGCGACGATGTTCATGTCGTAGACAGCCTGGGGGTCGGAGGCCATGAGAATGATCCAGCCCGTATTGATGGCAAGCATGATATCCGAGTGGTCGCACCGTATGTCGAGGGGGCCCGAGACGCTCCGGGTAACGATATTGAAAACCATGGGAAAGCGGGCACCCGACTGTACGGGAAGCTGTTCGAAGGCAAACATGAGGCCGTTGGCGGAGGTTGCGTTGAACACCCTTCCACCCGCCGTGGTGGCTCCGAAACAGATCCCTGCGGCTCCGTGCTCGCCGTCGCCCGGTATCATCCTGATGGTGTGCACCCCTTCGGCCCTCATCGCATCGAGCTCCTCGGCGATCTCGGTGGAGGGCGTGATGGGATAGTAGCCCATGAGGTGGTAGTTGATCTGGCTGGCGGCCAGCGCAGACACCTCGTTCCCGCTCAGGAAAATCGGCACCTGAGCAGGCTTGGGCCTGGTCTTCTTTGCGGCTAACTTTCTTGCAGGCATTCCCTTTGCCATGGTACTTCTCCTTTACCTCGAAAATTTATGTTTCACGATAATATCGTTGATATCGTAGTCGCTCTCCTTCACCGGCTCGATGGCGCCAAACTTGCAGGCCTTCGTGCACCGGAGGCATCCCTTGCAGTACTGGTAGTCGATGCCCTTCAATAACATCCCCTCTTTCCCGGTCTTTTTGTCGATTCCCTTCTCCCAGACGAAGCAGTAGTCGGGGCAGTACATGTCGCAATCGCCGCACTTGGTGCACTTTTCCTCTATGAAAAAGGGGATGAACCCCACCCTGCTGGCCGACAGGTCCTTGAGCGATGTGTTCCCCACGCTGTAGATCACGCCTCCTATCGGGGCGTTTTCATACCCAAAATCGGGAAGGGTCCTTACGAAGGGAACGTGGGCGAACTTGCCGTCCTCATCGTACATCTTGAGTTCCACCTCCTTGAACCCCCGCTCGAGGGCGGCAAGGTTTCCCGGCATGGCGGCGGGATATTTCGCCCCGAAGGCTGCCTTGACGGCTTCTTTCAGAGCCTTCAGCTCGATAAAGCCGCTGGCCCGGGCGATGGCGCCGAGCAGGACCATGTTAACCCGCGATTTCGTCTGGATCGCTATCTCCGTGGCGTCCACTGCGCCCACCGTCCCGCTCGATATCATCATGAAATCCCTTGCATCGTCGGCGCTCCTCTTCGTATTGAGGATAACCGCCCCATCCTTGAGGAGGCCCGCCGTGACGGGAAGCGTTTTGACCATCGACTCGTGGAAAATCGCCAGGATATGGGGCTCTTCGATGGGGCTGTTTACGCGGATCTCCGTTTTCGGCTCCGCTACTCTCACGAAGGCCTTCACGGGTGTCCCTTTCTTCTCGGAACCGTAGGACGCAAACGAGGAAGCGTTGTACCCCATGCCGAACACGAGGGCTTCGGCGAGGATCTTCCCCCCCACGTTTGCCCCGAGGCCCCCAATCGACTCCATTCTCACCTCGAAGAAGCCAAACTCGTTCTTCTTCGTGAGCTTAGGAGTTTTCTTCTTCGAGGATCTTGCCTTCACTGCCATGGCGCATACTCCTTTTGGTTTTAGAATAGGAAGAAATCTTAATTTTAAATTATCAACCCCAAAAAATAAAACCTTTTTTTAAATTTCTCTCCTGTATGCGATCGCCTTGCCGACGGTAAGCTCATCGGCATACTCGAGGTCGGAGCCGATGGGCATCCCGTAGGCAATTCTCGTGACCCTCACCCCCATCGGTTTCAGAAGCGACGACAGGTAGGATGCCGTGGCTTCCCCTTCGACGTTCAGGTTCGTAGCGATGATGACCTCCTTCACATCCTCTTCCTTCACCCGGCTGACGAGGGCGTCTATCTTCAGGTTTTCCGGCATCACCCCGTCGATGGGAGAGAGCGCGCCGCCCAGAACGTGATACCTGCCGTCGAACTCCCCGCTTTTCTCGACGGGGAGGATCTCCTGCGGTTCCTCTACCACGCAGATCACGCTGCTCCTGTCGTCGCGCTTGCAGATCTCGCAGATCTCCCCCTCCGAGAAGTTGCCGCACCGGGTGCAGTAGCAAATCTCCCTTTTGGCTTTCAAAATCGCGTGGGCAATCTGCTCGGACAGCTCCTCCTCCCTCTTCAGAATGAAAAGGGCCATTCTCAGGGCGCTCTTTTCGCCCACGCCGGGAAAATTGCAGAGGCTCTTGATGAGCTCTCTCATGGGACCGGGGAAATATCTCATCAAAAGAGCCCCGGGAAATTCATGCCGCCCGTCAGCTTCGACATCTCCTCCTGAACCATCTCCCGCGAGCGGTTTATGGCCTCATTCACGGCGGCCGTGACGAGGTCTTCGAGCATGCCCACATCTTCAGGATCCACGACTTCCCTCTCTATCGTAACGGAGATGATATCCCCCCTTCCATTTGCCACGGCGGTCACCATACCCCCACCAGCGCTTGCTTCCACGGTCTTTTTCTCGAGCTCTTCCTGCAGCTTCGTGATTTTCCCCTGCATCTTCTGGGCCTGCTTGAGCAGTTCGTTCATGTTCTTCACGTTACTCTTCCTCCTCTTCCTCCTCCGTGATGAAGTCTCCTGACATCCCCTCCATCTCGTCGCCTCCCCCCGATGGCCCCACGGGAATGTCTTCCTTTCTTCTTCTCTTTCCGGGGTCGAGCTTTACGATCTCGGCGATTCTGGAACCGGGGAACTCCCGCAGAAGCTCTATGACGACCGGATCGGAAAGGACGCGGTTTTCAAGCTCATCGCGCCCCTTCGGCGAGTCACCCTCCTCGATGCTTCCCTGGTCGTCTTTCTGCAGGATTACGGTAACCGG
>JBFFNJ010000027.1:0-14419 GCA_041563215.1 Candidatus Deferrimicrobia bacterium
AGTTTGAAAAGGAAGGGCTCTTTGTGAACTACCGGCTCAGCGATGGGGCTGCCCCCGAAGTTGAAAATCTGAGAAGAGTGCTCCTCGAGGCCCTCGCGGGGAAGGAGAAGGTGGTTGAGGACCTCGGTAAGGTAGAGGGCATCGACAGGGAAAAGATCTGCAGCGACAAAAAGTAAAAGGTTTTTTTCAACAATGTATTTATATATTTACATATATTGTTACAAGGGAATCGAAGGCCGTTTTCTCGGGTGATCCGTCGGGTAGAAACGTTCAGTGTTCAAGGAGAGCAGGAAATGGGTGATATTCTTTTTGCAGGGGTAAGGGCTGTCGAGGATTACGTTGCCACCCACGTGCTGACCTGCCTCGTTCCCGCTTTTCTGCTTGCCGGGGCGATGGTCACCTTTATTGACAGAAATCTCGTGCTCGAGCATCTCGGGCAGCGGGCAAACAGGATAAAATCATATTCCCTGGCTTCAGGAGCGAGTTTTTTGCTCGCCGCATGCTCGTGCACGGTGATACCGGTTGCCGGTGGTCTCTACTTCGCGGGAGCCGGGGTGAGCGCCGCATTCATTTTGCTGTGGGTTGCTCCGTCTGCCAACATTCTCGCTCTGGTCTACACCGGCAGCATTCTGGGTTCCGGCATGATGGCTTCGAGGGTTCTCGCCTCGCTCGTCATGGCCCTCGTTGTGGGAACGGCAATGGGATTTGCCTTCAGAGAGAGGTCTCCGGGAGAATCGGTCGATGCCGGCAAGGAGCAGGTCAGGGGAAGTTTGATAGCGGGGCGGGAGTTGATTCTCATCGGTCTCATTCTTCTCTCATTGCTTCTGCCGAACTACCTGGTGAGGAACAGACCCTATATCCTCAAAGTGAGCGTCTGGCTCGCATGCACCCTCGCCATGGCGCTCTACGCCTGGAAGAGGATCCCCCGGGAAAGGATCAAAAGCTGGGCTGGGGAGACGTGGTGGTTCGTCCGCATCATATTTCCCCTGCTTTTGGGAGGGGTCTTCCTGGTGGGGGTTATCGGAAAGCTACTCCCCGAGGAGTTGATCCGGCAGTGGCTGGGCGGCAACGGAATCCTCGCCTCCTTTTTCGGGACGATGATCGGGGCGGTGACCTACTTTGCCACCATGACCGAGGCGCCGTTTGTGCACACCCTGATGGGGCTGGGCATGGGAAAAGGCCCCGCCCTTGCCCTTCTTCTTACCGGGCCCGGCGTGAGCCTTCCGAACTGGCTCGCTATCGCACGGGTCTTCGGGGTGAAAAAAGCCATCGTGTACGTGCCGGTGATCGTCGCCTCCGGCACGGTGATGGGGTGGTTTTTCGGTAATTTCATATTGTAGGGAACTCTTTTCCATTTTTTCTCCAGGAGGTGGATCATGGAGGTAACCGTTTTAGGTCCGGGCTGCCCGAAGTGCAGGGTCGTGGAGAAGGCGGTCAGGCAGGCAGTTGAAGAGATGGGACTGGATGCAAACGTCTCCAAGGTGGAGGACATACGGGAAATGATGAAGTACCGGGTCGCATTGACCCCGGCTGTGGCGATAGACGGGGTGGTGAAAATTGCGGGTAGAATTCCGACCCTGGAGGAGCTCAAGCAGCTGCTCTCGGAAATTGCCGGGTAACGCCGGGAAAAGAGGCCTTCCCGTAAAGGTCCTGTTGACAAGGAGGCAAAGATCATGTGATGTATCAATATCCGGGCACGCGAGGTGGATGAAATGAGGGAGGATATGGGGAGCCCCGTGATCGTCGATAAAGATCAGGGTATCGCGATTGTCACCCTCAACCGGCCCGAGGTGTACAACGCCCTCTCTGCCGATCTCGTCTCCGCTCTTATCGGGGCGCTGCGGGAGGCTGAAAGGGACGATGCGGTGGGAGTAATCATCCTGACGGGAGCGGGGAAAGCGTTCTCTGCCGGGGGAGACCTTGATGAAATCATCGCGCTTGCCGAGGGGGACCCCGGGGAGAGGGAGGCCTACCTGAGCCTTTTCAAGGAGATGATATTGGCGATACGGCTGGTCTCCGTACCGGTTATCGCGGCCGTGAACGGCTATTGCATCGGCGGTGGGAACGAGGTCAACGTCGCCTGCGACCTCACCATCGCGTCGGAGAGGGCGAAGTTCGGCCAGGCGGGAACGAAGGTCGGGTCGGTCCCCCTCATGGGGGGAACGCAGCTGCTGCCCCTCCTCGTGGGGGAGAAAAAATCAAAGGAGATGGTCTATCTGAGTCGCACCTACGACGCCCGCGAGGCGGAGAGGATGGGCCTGGTAAACGCCGTGGTGCCCCACGACCGGCTCATGGAGGAAGCCCGCGCGTGGGCAGGTGAGATACTGTCGAGGAGCCCGACTGCGATATCGATCGCCAAGAAGGCGCACCATGAGCTTGCCGATTACCTGGAGCGCTCCATGGAGGAGGGCGTGGATACCCTCACCCGCTTCTGGGCGACGGAGGAGGCCCGGGAGGGATTCCGGGCTTTCAGGGACAAGCGAAAGCCGAATTTCAGGGATCGGGTTGACAAAAAGTAGGCCGCCCAGGTGTTTCGTGTCCCCGCCGACGCCTCATAATCCTTCTATTATTTCAATTCTTTTCCTGTCAAAATAGCGCTGAACATCTGGTATTCTGTTCCAAGAACCGGCTCAAGGGGAGGGATTGCCATGATGACGCTTTTCGATGAGTTTACACTCGGAAACATTACCCTGAGCAACCGCTTCGTTAGATCCGCCACCTGGGAGGGAATGTGCGACGACAGGGGGGTGCCAACGGAAAAGCTCGCGTCTCTGTACGAGGAACTGGCAAAGGGCGAGGTAGGCCTCATCATCACGGGATATGCCTACGTGAGGGAGGATGGCAAGGGAAACCCTTTCCAGATGGGTCTGTACGATGATGCTCTGGTTCCCCACCTGAAAGAGCTGGTTACCCGGGTCCACGCTCTCGGGGGGAAAATAGTGGCCCAGATCGTTCACGCGGGGGGGCAGGGAAAGGCGTCTGTCTCCGGGATGAGGACGATTGCTCCCTCCGCCATATCCTTTCCCTCCTATCCCGAGGTACCCGGGGAGATGACTGGAAAAGACATAGAGGACGTCATTGGGGCCTTCGGGGAGGCAGCGGTGCGCTCCGTTCAGTGTGGCTTCGACGGCGTTCAGATTCACGGTGCGCACGGCTTTCTCATAAGCCAGTTTCTCTCCCCTCTCACCAACAAGAGGAATGATGAGTTCGGTGGGTCCCTGGAGAACCGCTCCCGGTTTCTCATGGAGGTCTTGCGCAGGGTCAGAGAAGGCGTGGGGAAAGACTTCCCCGTTCTCATCAAGATCAACGCAGACGACTTTTTGACGGGCGGCTTTTCCTTCGGTGACCTCATCAAGCTTGCGAAGATGTTGGAGGATGAAGGCTTGGATGGAATGGAGGTCTCGGGGGGAACGCCTGCATCGGGAGACAGGAACCCTGCCAGGATAGGGATACGCGGCATAGAGGAGGAGGCGTACCACAGGGAGTACGCCTCGATATTGAAGAGCCAGGTACGTTTCCCCATCATCCTCGTCGGGGGCCTTCGCTCCCCCGCCCTTTTGGAGGAAATACTCCTGTCGGGTGACGCCGACCTCTTTTCCCTGTCACGGCCCTTTATCAGGGAACCGGGGCTCGTCTCGCGTTGGTCTTCGGGTGACCTTACCAAGGCCAAGTGCATTTCCTGCAATGGCTGCTTCCTCCCGGGCATGCAGGAGGGCGGCATCTACTGCATCGTGGAAAAGAGGGAGCGGGAAGCGTAAACGGACGGCATTTCCGAGCATAGAGCCCATTGGATACCAGAACGGGACGGGCGCAGAGCTCACCCGGGCAACAAGGCGCCTTCCCCGGTTACAGGATTCCTCCCAGGGAGACGAGGAGGATGACGAGGAGTGCGAAGAGGTTCGTCGCCTGAAACAGCGCGGAAGCGGGAAAATCCCCCTTTTTTCTCCCGAGAATGAAAATGCCCCTTACCATGTAGAGCAGTGCCGCCGCGGTGAGAAGGGCACCCGTGATCCGCGATCCCGTTATCTGGAAAAGGGGCAGGGAGAGGGACGTTACCGCTGTCGCCATCAGCCAGATGAAGGTAATGCGGGGCAGCTGCCTTTTGTTGAGCCGGTCGGCGGGAGTTTTGAGGCCTGCCCGCTGGTAATCGTCGCTGTAGCGTATGGCGAGGAGCCAGAAGTGGGGTACCTGCCAGATGAAGAAAAAAGAGGAGAGGATGACGATTCGCGGGTCTCCGAGGGTTCCGCCCGCTGCGGCCCATCCGATCGCAGGTGGAATGGATCCCACCAGGGCGCCGGGTATGACGGCAAAGGCGGTGACCCTTTTCAGGTAGGTGTAGACCCCGTTATACCAGAAGAGGGCGAAGGCTCCCAGGCCGGCCGCTAGGGTTCCCCCCGCAGTGAGAAGAATCATCGTCCCCGAGAGGGCGAGGGCCAGTGCCACGGCGAGGGCGGCTTTGGGCGTGATCTCCCCCGCGGGAATGGCCCTTTGCCTCGTACGTTCCATGCGGGAGTCGATATCTCTTTCCTGATACTGGTTGAGGACAGAGGCGCCCATGGCGATGGTGAGGGTGCCGAGGAAAACCCCCGCCAGCGACGGGGAGAGGGATTGCTTCCCAGCCTGAAGAACAAATCCCGCAACGGCCGAGAGGGAAGCGAGAAGCGATATGTTTCCCTTCACCAGGGAGAAGATTTTCGCCCGTTTCATCTTATGCGCTCGCTGTTATCGTCTACTTCAGTGTCTTCAGGTACAAAACGATCTCCCCCACCTCACCGTCTGTCAGGAGACCTTCCTGGGAGGGCATGACGGGGGGATAGCCCTTCACGATATCGGCGCCGGGATTCAGGATCGCCCTTTTCAGATACTCTTCGTCTGAAATGATCTCCCGCTCTTTACCGCCGGTAATCACCACCACCTTCCTGTTGTATATGCCCTTGAAGGTGGGTCCCAGCATCCTGCTCCCGTCGATCGAGTGACACCCGACGCACCCCTTTTCCGCGACGAGGGACGCTCCCCTCTCTGCGGAGACATCCTCCTGCGGCTCTTTTGCGGCATCTGCCTTCGCCGCCTTCACGCCCTCTTTGAGCCATCCGCCGAACGTATCCCCGGGCATCACGTTTACCTTCGAAAGCATGGCCGAGTGGGCCACGCCGCAATATTCGGCGCAGAAAATGTCAAAAGTCCCCGGCCTGTCGGCAATGAACCAGAGGTAGGTCTCCTGCCCCGGGACGGTATCCTCCTTGATGCGGAAAACCGGGATGAACAGGCTGTGGAGCACGTCCGCCGAGGTCATCACGAGCTTTACCGGTTTCCCGAGTGGCACATTGAGCTCGCCGCTCTTCTTCCCGTTTTCGTACTCGAAGAGCCAGGACCACTGACGGGCGGTTACCTTGACGATCATGGCGTTTTTCGGCGCGGCCCTCATGTACTTGAACCCGGCGTAGCCGTAGTAGAACATGGCGAGGACCAGGACGGTTGGTATCAGGGTCCAGACCGCTTCGAGGAGAAGGTTCCCCTCTATGTCCTCGGGGTGGGGGTTTCTCTCCCTGCTGTACCGGATGACGAAGTAGATCATGGAGGCGGTTACCAGCACGAGAATCAGCAGGGACACCGCGGCGATGAAGAAAAATACCCTGTCTACTGTGCCCGATAGTGTGGGGAAACCGGTTATCATCTTATGTGCTCACCTGTACAGGACGTCGATGAACGTCATCCCGATGAATATTGTCAGCGTTATGATGGCGACGAAGAACATGACCTTGAAAACCATTTTCTCGTACTTCAGGTGCATGAATATGGCGAGAACCAGCAGGGCCTTGATCGACGCTATTACCAGTGCCGTGAGGATGCTCAGGTTTCCCAGGTGCATGAGGGACACCACCACCGTTATCACCGTGAAGAGAAGAAGGGTGATCCAGACGTAAAAGTAGGTGCCGTAGCCGGCAGTGTGTTCTTCCGTATGTTTCTCCGCCATCTGAACTCTCCTTGTCAGGTTATCAGGTAAAAGAGCGGGAAGAGGTAGATCCAGATAATGTCGACGAGGTGCCAGTACAGACCCGTGTTCTCGAGTATCACGAAGTCCTCCGCCGTAATTCGCTCCCGCTGGGTCATGTAGACGGTGAAGCCGATCACGGCGAGGCCGATCAGGACGTGGAGACCGTGGAGCCCCGTCATCGTATAGTAGAGCCCGAAAAACAGGATTTCGCCCTTGCCCCTTTGCAGAATCTGCTCCGATCCGGGGTAGAGGCCGTGGTGGATCTTTGCGCCCCACTCGAAATATTTGTTCACGAGAAAGAGCAATCCCAGCCCGATGGTGGCGAGCTGCAAGATCAGGGAGAGCTTTTTATTGCCCTTCCGAAGCGCCAGGATGGAGAGGGCCATGGTCATGCTGCTCGTGAGGAGGATAACGGTGTTGAAGGCCCCCAGGACGACGTCCAGCTCCACTGCCCCGGCATGGAATTCCTGGGGATGCTTGTACCGGTAAACGGAATAGAGCAGGAACATCCCCCCGAAGAGAATCAGTTCGGTGAAGAGAAAGAGCCACATGCCGATCTTCGACCCCGTGTAATCTACGTGCTTTTCCATTGCGTGGCCGCTACTTTCCTGCATGTGGCCTCACTCCTTGGTCCTTTTGTAGGGACCCCCCGTTACGTGGGGGATCTCATCGAAGTTTTCAAGGGGAGGAGGGGATGGCGTGTGCCACTCCAGCGTTGTCCCTCCCCAGGGGTTGCTGCCCGCTTTCTGTCCCCTGTAGAGGGACAGGATCAGGTTTGTGAACATGAGTATGAGCCCGGTTGCAAGGATCCAGGATCCGATGGTGGATGTCAGGTTGAGATTGTGGAATTTCGGCGGGTAGTCGTAGTACCTTCTCGGCATGCCCAGGTATCCGATGATGAACATGGGAAAGTAGAGCAGGTTGAAGCCGGTAAAGACAAACAGCCAGGCGATCTTCGCCTTTCTCTCGTCGTACATCTTCCCCGACATCTTCGGAAGCCAGTAGTGGAGCCCCCCGAAGAAGGCGAAGGCCGTGCCGCCGAACATGACATAGTGGAAGTGGGCCACGATGAAGTAGGTGTCGTGAATGTGCAGGTTCAGCGCCAGTGCACTGTTCATGAGCCCGGTGAAGCCGCCGATGGAAAAGAGGAAGATGAAAGCGAGGATGTAGAGCAGGGGGGCATCGGTTTTCACGGAGCCCTTGTAAAACGTGGCAACCCAGTTGAAGACCTTTATCCCGCTGGGGACCGCCACGATAAAAGTGAGAAGCGAGAAAACCACCCTTGCGAAATCGCTCATCCCGCTTGTGAACATGTGGTGTGCCCAGACCAGCGAGCCCACGGAGGCGATGGCCACGCTCGAAAAGGCGATGGCTTTGTAGCCGAATATGGTCCTTCTCGCAAAAGTGGGAATTATCTCGGACACGACCCCCATGGCCGGGAGTATCATGACATACACTGCCGGGTGGGAGTATATCCAGAACAGGTGCTGGTAGAGTATGGGATCCCCCCCCTTTGCCGGGTCGAAGACACCGATCCCGAAGAACCGCTCTATGATCACGAGAAGAAGGGTGATGCCGATGACCGGCGTTGCCAGGATCTGCACCCAGCCCGTTGCGTAGAGGGACCAGGGAAAGAGGGGCATCCGCATCCATCCCATTCCCGGTGCCCTGAGCCTGTGCATCGTGGTCACGAAGTTCAAGCCCGTCAGGATCGATGAGAAACCGATGACGAAGGCGGCGAATACGGCGAGGGGGACGTTGGTGCCTGTCTCGATGCTGTAGGGGGCATAAAAGGTCCACCCCGTGTCGGGAGGGCCGCCCCCGGTGAAGAGGGAGAGGACGGCCAAAAGAGCACCTGCCATGTAGAGATACCACGACAGGAGGTTCAGGCGCGGAAAGGCCACGTCTTTGGCCCCTATCTGGAGGGGAAGAAAGAAATTACCCAGAGCTGCCGGGATCCCGGGGATGATGAAGAGAAAGATCATGATCACGCCGTGGAGGGTGAATATGGAATTGTAGGTCTGGGGGCTCATGATCGTTCTGCCGGGAGAGACGAGCTCGAAGCGCATGGCAAGGCCGAGGCACATGCCCACGAGGAAAAATGAAAAGAGGGAGACCATGTAGAGAATGCCGATTCTCTTGTGATCCGTCGAAAGTATCCAGGAGAGGATACCTTTGTATTTCCCCCGGTAGTCGAGGTAACTCTCTTGGTGCGCCGTGCCGGCGATTTCATTCTCAGACAATTTACCTACCTCGTCCTGTTGCGGTATTTTTTGCCCGTAACCACGAGAAAAGTGACGAAAGAGGCGGCGCAGAGGATCGTCACGATGCCCACCAACTTCAGGATATCGAGAACGTATTTTTTGCCCGCGGGGTCATAGCTGAAGCAGTAGAGCATCGCTCTTTTGACGATGGAGCCGATCCTCCCCTCGGATGCTTCCAAAACGGCCATGTTCAGGTCGAAGGGGAGAAACGTGGTGCCGCTCAGGTATCGTATGACCCTGCCTTCTTTCGAGAGGACGACAAGCGTTACGGGGTGGGTAAACATCCCGTTTTCCTCCCTCTTGAAGGAGAAACCGACGGAATCGGTCAATGTCTTTATGGTTTCCCTCTTTCCCGTGAGAAACGGCCACTCGTCTTCAGGAAAGGGTTTGCCGATGGACTGGAGGTACCCTTTCTTTCTCTCCGCAGCCACGGCAGGCGTGTCATTTTCGTCGAAGCTCACCGTTATCACGTTGAAGTCTTCTCCCGCTTTCAGGTCCGTTTCCCCGAGCAGTTCCGCCAGGCCGAAGAGCAGCATCGGGCATGCGTGTTTGCAGCTCAGGTAGACCAGGGAAATCACCGTGGGCCTGTCGACCATGTCCCGCAGGACGACTTCCTTTCCCCTGTCGTCGGTAAAGGTAAGACCAAGGGGCACGTAGTTCCCCAGTCTCTGGAATACTGCCACCTTTCCCGCAGATACTTCCCCCGGCGGGCTCTTGACCGCAAACAGGTCGTGGCGCCCGTAGCCGGATAGAACCAGGATGGTAAACAGTAGGATTATTTTCTTCCGCCGACTCACGGTGTCCATTGTACTACCCGGTTGTGGAAAAAAAAGGTGTTTTTAAACGTCCGGCGCATTCCCGGAGGCCTTTTTGCCGGCACGTAAAATGGTTTGGCTGCCTGCCGGTCAGGCCGGTTTTCCTTCCGGGGAAGATCTTCCGCTTTCTAGTTTCGCCTGACTAATAATGTACCACAATTGCTGCCGGGCGCGAGGAGTGTTCATTTCATCCCCCCGTAATTTTATCCGTGCATCTTGTCTCTGCAAGGGAGCGGAAAAAATGATGAATCCGGGAAAAATTCTCATATATCTCATAAAGAAAGGAAAGATGAAGGAATGTTGAGCAGGTTCCCCGGGGGCGGCCAGAAAAAATTTACCCCCCGGGTTCGATAACGATTAGCGGAGAGAGACGGTGAAGGAGAAAAAGGTTAACGGCGGGAAAGGGAACCTCCAACCGGCAAACAATCCAGCCAGGGCCGACAGGGTGAGGGGGGCTCTCACGCTGGTATCTGCACTGATCGTTGCCTTCGGCGTTGGATTTTCTGGCCTGGAAACCGTTACCGAAGGACGCGTGATAGACAGGCCGCTTTTCATGAAAATGGTTTACTCCGACCCCGGATCATTGCAGACAGAGGTCCTGGAGGTTGTCAGCGAGACGGTCAGGGAGGTTACCGCGTACAACGTCGGCGTGGTGGCACAGACCGATGAACACCCCTGCATCGGTGCCACGGGCGACGACCTCTGCGAGATGATTTTTTCAGGAGTGAGCATCTGCGCCTCCAACGGCTTCCCCCTGGGCACGAGGCTCCTCATCGAAAATTACGGCGAGTGCCGGGTCCTCGACAGGATGAACAGGCGCTACCGGAACAGGGTTGACATTGCGATGGGCCCTGACGAGGTGCAAAGGGCCATCGATTTCGGGATACAGCGGTTGCAGATCGCTGTCGTCGAAGAGGTTGAGTGAGCAGATGGTCATCCTTCCACGAGGATCCTAAAAACCCCCTGCCGCTTTAGAGAACCGAATCCTTTCCACAGTTAAAGGAATTGTGAGATTGTGCCGATGTAAACTGCAGGAAGCAGAGGGTAGAGGGTTCGAATATGGAGTATACCTACTGTCACCATTGCGGTAGCAGGCTTTTGGCCGGCGCCATGAGGTGCATCTCCTGCGGGAAGATACTGAAGACACCCGAGGAGCAGATCAATTCAGTGGATGCGGTCAAGGCAAGGCACAAAAAACTCGATCTTTGGCCGATAATAAAGGTCGCGCTGCTGTTGATGATAGCTTTTGTCGTGTACAACAAATTTTCAGCCCAGATACTGTCCTACCTCAACCGGCTCATCGGCAAATAGAAGAAAGCAGGGGAGGGCCCGGGAGCATTCCCGGGCCTTTTTTCGCTACTTGATATCGATCTTGATTCCCTTTTTCTTCTCCTCCTCGGTCTTCGGTATGCGAATCTCCAGTATCCCGTCTTTGAATTTCGCCTTTACCTTTTCTCCCTGCACCTCGACCGGAAGGCGAAAGGTTCTGGAGAAGGAGCCGTAGGAGACCTCGACGCGGTAGTAGTTTTCCCGATCGACCTTTTCCTCTCTCTTTTTCTGGCCGGAGATGGTAATGAGATCGTCTTTCAAGGTAACGGAGATGTCGTCCTTCGTCATGCCCGGCAGCTCTGTCTTCAATACTACATCTTCGCCCTGTTCGAATATGTCGACGGAAGGCTTGATTTCTTCCGCTTCGAAAACAGCGCGCCTCGGCCACCATGACGGCCCGAAGAGGGGAAAGGTCTTGCTCATCGTATCCTCGAACCACCTTTCCATCTCTTCACGGGGTGATGATTCCTTCGACGAAATTTCCTTTGCAACCTTCCTCTCCATGAGTCACCTCCTGTTCACCCTAAACTTTCTTGCAGTCAGGGTTTTCTGGGGTTTCGGATTCCGTTAACACCTTGTTTCAGGGTCGATTTTTGATAAAAAGGTCGCTTGTCCGTCCAATGAAACCCGGCCTTGCGGTTTATTGCGAAGACGCTTTCTTTTATAGAAAAATAGTCTCCCCTTTAATATTTATTATAAACCGATTTTTCCGGTTCTTCCCTCTTTTGTAAGGCTGTGATTTTTTTTAAGGGCCCAGGGTTCCTGCTGTGGAAAGCGGGTCAGGGAACTATCTTGCTGAGCTCATTCGAGAACGCGCTTTCCACCCCGATGGAGTCGTATGCCGTTACGGCAAAGTACCAGGTGCCGGGGGGCAGGTTTTGCAGGGTATAACGGGTGACGTTCTTCACGTCGATGCTGTGCGTGTAGTTGAAGGGGGAGGTGCCGTAGTATATCTTGAAACCGGCGAGGTCACCGAGGGGAGAGCCATCCTGCCTCTTCTCCGGCGCCGACCAGTAAAGGGTGGTGGTGCTCAGATGGGCGCCGGCAGGGGGTGTGGTGAAGCTCATGATACTCCCCTGCTTGGTCTGTGAACCGCTTGAGGCAGCGAACCGGTAATAGTAGGTGCTGTTGGGGCTCAAATCATTGAGTTGCGAAACGACGGTTATGCCTGCCGCCCCCTCGTCAAAAAGCTGAACGGGGGTTCTGTTGACCGTCAAGAATTCCGCTTCCCCGCTCCATTCGAACCATGCGCTGCTTCCCTGGCCGCCTGCATCGAGAAGGCCTCCGAGAATTGCGCTGCCCGTCGTTACGTCCGATGCCGCCTGCGTGGTGACGATGAACGGGGGGATGGTGAAACTCATTACCGGCCCCTGTGATGTGCCCGCGCTGTTTGATGCCACCACCCTGAAGTAATAGCGGACGCCCGGATCGAGGTCTTCCAGGGTGTGGGAGATCCCCTGGCTCGTCGCGCCGGAGCCAACGGACAGGGCTGCGGAGCCGGTGAAACTCGACAGGGCCGGGTCCTGCCCCCACTCGAACCAGGCCTCGGAAGGGAGCCCGTTCGGTTTCACATTGCCTATGAGTGCTGCGCTGTTTCCTGTTACCGGCTCACCCAGCGAATAGGTAACGGTTGGCGGAATCCCGGGAGTGGTGAAACTCAGTGCCGCCCCCCGTGCGTCGCCGGTTCCATTTGATGCGGCGACCCGGAAGTAGTATGTGGACATGGGATTGAGGCCCGCGACAGATTGGGTCACGGTTGTTTCCGCTGCATCTTTTCCCGCTGTCTGTATGACTGTTCTTGCAAAGCTGCCAAGGTCGGGGTCCGTTCCCCACTCGAACCAGGTATCCGTTTCGAGACCGTTCGGGTTCACGGTACCGCCCAGTGCGGCACCGGTTGCCGTGATTTCCGATGCAGCAATCGTAGAGGCCTCCGGCATGGTAAATTCGCCGGCGAAGCGCTCGACCAGGGCCAGCGAGGCGCTGACGATGTCAGACACAGCCCCCACATCGTAGGTAGCCGCTTGTCCGTCCGGTGCGAGTCCCATTTTCGCGGCAACTCCGCTTATGAGTTCGTTCCTGTTCTGATCGGGCGCGAGTCCGAAGCGCTCTTTCATGAGCGACTCGTCGGCCCCGAGACGGAAATACTCGTAGAGATATCTGTGTGCGATCAGGAGCTCATTTGCCTTCTGTCGCTTTCCTCCTTCCGGGAGGCCAGCGAGAAAGCTGACGAGGACGCCGAAGTCATCTTCCGTTCCATATCCGGTGGGCGCCTCCCCGAGTGCGGCCGCACCGAGGGCATCGTGCAGTGAAGCGAACCAGGTGGGGGAATACCCGTCCCCGACAAATGTTTCGGCAAGCAAAAGGGCCTCATTCTCGGCGTTAGACCAGACCTGGTCTACCGTTCTTTCGTGAAGACCGTTGAGCTCTGCAATATGGGTCGCCACCGACATCTGGGCGCGGGTCACGTCTTCCTGCAGGAGGTCCCCGAGGATGCTCCTTTCGTAGATATCGGTTGCCGCGTGTATGAGCTGCGGGGCGACAAGGGTGAAATAGATGGAGCTTTCCCACTTTTTCCGGCACGCCGGGTCCTCACTTCCGGCAAAAGGCCTGGCGCCCGGTGCGCTGCAGTCGGTCCGGGACACGATTGCATGGGTTTTGAGGCTGTCCGTGCGGGCGCACACGGTCAGTCCGTCTCCATTTTCGATGATACCTGCGTTTGCCGGTATCCAGCCGTTTCCTGCCCCATCGAGGGTGAACATGCTCTTTTCCTCTCCCCCCGATCCATTCACGGGGAAACAGATATCTACCGCAGTGGCAGTTTGGCCCTGTGCGTCGAACCAGGCGATGGCCGATACCGGTTCACGGTAGGGAGAGAAAAGGGGAGTGACCGTATCCGGGGGGAGGGTGCCCAGCTGTATGAGGGTGTCCTTCTCAAAGGCGTTTTTTTCCACATTCACGCTGACGCCGTATGCCTCTGAAGCCGGGTCGGTGATCTCCACTCTCCCGCCTTCGGTACCGATGATGGAAGCGGCTTCCCCCTCTAGGTTCTGGGTAACCTGGACCCTGAAACTTGCACCGGCATTCCCTATGTATATCACCTCCAGGAGGTTCTCTCCCTGGTTGATCCCGGTTTCCCGGACAAGCGAATCGGGTTCTCCTTCTGAGCTGAACAGGGTAATTGCCGGCTGCCCGTTTACGGTGAGGAACAGGCTGGTCATTCCGGAACCCGGGTCGTATTCCGGGCTCCCGTTTGTGAGTGTCACCGTTGCTGTTCCCTCCTTCCCCGCGAAAGTGAAGGACCTGTAGGCCGGCAGGCCCCCGCTTGCGAGGACCGATCTGCTCATGAGCTCTACCGAAACGGAACCGTGGCTTACAGAAGAAAAGAGCAGGCAAAGGGCGGAAACGATCAGAATGTGGTTAAAACGAACCATACAACCCCCTCCGGTTGATAGCTTTGCTTCCTTAGTCCGGCTGTTTACGCGTTCACGCCGGCATAATCTTTTTCAACGTTCCCACGTCTTCAGGCATCTTTTACCGGCAGCAGGTGGCTCAAACACAGGCGCTCCCATTTCCCGGGTTCTGGCGAACCACAGGAGGCCCTGATTCCATCCATGAAGAAACTTCCCCGGGGAGGACCAGCATTTCTGAGGCTGTTGGCATTAAGCCCTGAAAACTGAACGGAAAAAAGAGGGTGTGTGTGGGGGATGTTTCCCGGAGGAATGATCGTGGTGGAAATCCTGTTTTTTTCTAATGATATGACCTGCAGTTGTCTCATAGAATGTGACATGTCCGGTGAATAATCCTGCTTATTATATCAAAGTTGAAATTACACCGTGGCAATCATTAATTTATTAATATAGGGATTCATTAATACCGTAAAAGATTCAGAAATACTACAAGGATGGCAAATCTTTCCCGGAAAGACTTGCATCGGCTTTTTTCCATTAGTCGAGATGGGCAACAGACCTGCCTGCCGGCAAGGGGATGTTCGAAAGTTCAGATGCCGCCGCTTTCGC